>JAKJAE010000202.1:0-3088 GCA_022707665.1 Chloroflexota bacterium | reverse complement strand
CAAAGGCACCGGCTGCTCGGATGATCCGGTGTGCGACGTGCTGTTCGTTGCGCAACGGGATCTGCACCGTCACGCTGGGCAGATCCCCCTCCTCTACAACGGGGAGTGTTGGCCCCGTCTCTCTGCGGTGGCGCAAGTAGAGCGCGATGAGCACCAGTATGTGCACCGCATAGAGTGCCAATCCAGCAAGTGCCGCTGTATAAAACGCACTAACGAGCCCAGCCATACCACCCTCACAGCCTCAGCTCGTGGCTCCTCTGACGCGAACGCAGTCCACCGACCAGCACAATTGGCAAGCGCGTTCTCTGCCTGGCCGCCTTCGCAAAAGCGCGGAAATACGCCTCGGCTTCGGGGTGTCGAATGCGCGTGCGGCTGCTGAAGTCGCGCCGCCCTCCGCGAGGGCACAATAAAGCTCCAACAGCACTTCACGAGGACGGCCGTTCTCATCAGCCATGCGCTCCGCCGTAGCGGAGCGCACGAAACGATTCAGCACGACAAGGTCACCCAGCCGAGCTGGAGTAAAGAGCGCACTCAATGCATACCTCCAGGTCAAGCCCGCAATCAGGGGCCGTATGTCTCCGCCAAATAGGCGACCAGCGTCTCCCCCTCGGCCGCACTCAACTCCGCGCCCTTCGAGACCATGCGCTCGACAGTCTCCTGCCACTCAGCAGCCGACTTGCTCGCCCCCGTCGTGCGATCCAGCCCATGGCAGCCCACACAGCGATCCTCCAGCAGTGCCTGCCCATCCGAGGCTGGTCCGGCCGTCGGCTCCTCGACGGTCGCATCGCCACCAGCACACGCTACCACAAAGAGTGCCAGGCCCACAACCAATCCAACCCACCCGATCCTCAACCAGCGTTGCCTCATCATTCCAACCTCCTCCCACTGTTAACTGTCACCCATTTCCCTCGGACAGTAGGCAAGCCGTTCCCACGGCCCTCGCCGCCTCAGCTCATCTCGGATCGCAGCCAAGCCGTTCCGACGGCCCTCGCCCGCCTCTGTCCCCGCCTGTCCCTGTCACGCGGATCTGCGGCAGGTCTGGCGCCGGTCGTTCGACCTTTCACCCCTGACCCATACTGCTCCACAATCCCTCGGGCAGGGGCGGCACATCAACCGGCATCCCACCGCTACGCAACGACTGTGCCGCACAGACACCCGCAGCGACGCTCATCCGGCCAGCCAGCGGCGTTGCTACCGGTTCCTTGCCATCGAGGCACATGTCGACAAAGTCTTTGCAGATCACGGGATCGGCGCCCCCGTGCCCGCCCACGGCCTCCTTCACTTCATAGGTTCGGTCAGCCAACTCTCGCCAGGTGTTGCTACGTCGGGTTTTCACCCGCACCGTCATCTCAGGCTCTGAATTCTCCACCCGCCCTTCGGTGCCAATAAAGGTGTAGTTGCGATGGTAATCAGGGGTGAAGTGACACTGCAGGTAGGCCGCTTTGATGCCCCCATCCAGCTCCATGATCATCACCTGATTGTCCTCGACATCGATCTCTTGCCGGAACGCACACTGGATCAGCCGCCCCTGCGTGACGGCCTCGACACAGGTATCGCGCTCCGCGCATTCGGGACAGGTTAGGTCATTGGGTTTGTCGCCGCCGAAGTAGTCCAGGCTTCCGAATGCCGCTGTACGCCGCGTATACCGGCCCGTGATCCAATGAATCACATCGATGTCGTGGGAGCCCTTCTGTAGCAGCAATGACGTCGTGTTGGCCCGCTTCCCATGCCAGTCGTGGTAGTAGAAAGGGCCTCCGAAGCCCACAAAGTGACGTACCCAGACAGCCTTGACCTCGCCGATGACTCCAGAGTCAACGACCTCCTTCATGACTCTGAACATATTCATGTACCGCATGTTGAAACCCACCATCAGTCGCTTTCCGGACCGCTGCCAGGCTTCGAGGATCCGATCGCATCCCTCGATGGTGATCGCCAGCGGCTTCTCACAGAAGACGTGCTTCCCTGCATTCAGGGCTGCGATAGCGTATTCCTCGTGGCAATAGTCAGGGCATGTCACAGCCACCGCATCTACATCATCGCGGGCGAGCATCTCACGGTAGTCTGTGGTAATGAAGGGGCTGAGTCCATTCTCCCGACGGAAATCCTCCAGGAAGTCCTCCCGGATGTCGGCACCCGCGACAACCACGGATCGTCCGTTCGGCTGGTGCCAGTGACGCCAGAGCCCTCCTCTTCCGTTCACACCGATCATCCCTATCTGAAGCTGCGTGGTCATTGAGTCACCTCCAGATGAGCCTGTTTGGATGTTACCGTGCGCGCAGTGCCGACACCGACCACGCCGGCACAGCCACATCGATGTTGGCTTCGTTCAAGCAACCTGTCACCTGTTCCCACGTACCGTCTGCCCTTAGCATCTCGACCGTTCAACGCGGCCCGCAGATGAAGGCCTACCGGTTCAAGACAGTGAAGCGCAAAATGCACGGAGGCATTGGCGCTGGCAAAGAGGAGCGCGTGGGTGTCTTCGTCAGGAGCAGGCATAGTGTCCCTATTTTGTGGAGTAGCGTTGTTTCTCTATTACATCACAAAGGAGTGACCAGGCAAGACACATCACAACCGGCTTGATCGTGGAAGCGGCCGAAGTGTCAGGTGGCTTCGGATAGTGTGGTAGGCAGACTCAGAAAATCCGTCGCGAGGTTCGAGAACCTCGCGACGGATCGGTATCACCAGCTCGGGGGGATTGGCCACCAGGCGGGCTTGTTCTCGGCAGCCGCATCCCAGGCATCGGCCATGGCCTCGATCGAGCGCTCCGCCGGCGCAATGACATCGAACCCGCGCCATTCGCCCGTACGCGCGCCCGGCAACTGCACCTGGGTATTCCGGCAGTACTCGTACCAGTCCTTGAAGGTGTGCCATTGCACCTCAACGCCATAGCGGGCAGGGTGCTGCTCCATCGGCGACAGCGGTTCCACCGTGTGGCACGAGTTGAGGATCTTGAGTTTGGAGTGCGGGTACGAGTCGTAGATCATCTGCGCCAGGTTGATCGTCTCCTGCAGCGCCGTTTCGTCTTCTCCAGGCAAGTTCAGCGAGAAGTAAACGATCACCGGCACGTTGACCATGTTCACTTCGTCCA
>JAKJAE010000201.1:5383-5711 GCA_022707665.1 Chloroflexota bacterium | reverse complement strand
CGTCGGGGGTGAAGGTGCTCTGCGCACCTGTGTCCCCGGAAGAGGCAGATATCTTCCATGACGGAGAGATCGAAGGCAATGGGATGGCCAGCCCTTTCCGGGCGATCCTCGATTTCGTGCGGCCGCAGTTCGACTACGTACTGATCGACACAGCGCATCAGGTTGATGATGTGTTGTTGACAGCGCTGGATTCGAGTGATCTACTGCTGGTGGTTACGCGCCCGGTCATCCCCGAGATCCGTGGGGCCAGGATGTTTCTCGATCTGTGCAGCAGGATGCATCTCGACCTGGGCAAGATCGGCCTGGTTGTCAATGGCGTGGACAACAA
>JAKJAE010000201.1:0-5373 GCA_022707665.1 Chloroflexota bacterium | reverse complement strand
CACCTGCCGATGGATGAGCGCATTGCCCTACGCTCGGCTAACCTGGGCGAGCCCATTATGGTCAAGGGTGCGCGCACGCCCTTGGGTCAGGCCCTAACGACCCTGGCTGAGAGAGTCCACGGGCGGGTCCACGCTCAGGTCGCCGAGGAGGACGCTGCTGCTGAGCCTCAGCGCCGTACTGGGCTTGGGCGTTTGTTGTGAACAGCGCTGTCGAGCGCTAGCGACGAGGTGAGCTATGTCTCTATTGCGTAGGCTAGATCGTAAGCCGGCTGAACCGGCGGAAGCGGGTGCGAAGCCGGACTCGTCTCTGGGCAACGGTGGTCCCACGGACCAGGGCGTACAACGCCGCCCGGTACCCCAGGCACGTGACGCCTACATGGATCTCAAGAACCGCGTGCAAAACCGGCTTATTGCTGAACTTGACCCAGCGATGGACGTATCTCGCACGGCAGAAGTGCGGCAGACGATCAAGGCCATGTACGATGAGATCCTCCAAGAGGAGAGCATCATCCTGGGGCGCCGTGAGCGGGACGCGCTGTTCGAGGTGATTGTCGCTGAGATCCTGGGCTTGGGTCCCCTGGAACCCCTGTTAGCCGATGACACCATCACCGAGATCATGGTGAACGGTCCAAAGAAGCTCTTCGTAGAGCGGGCTGGTCGCATTCAACGCGTCAACGTCTCCTTTGAGTCGGATGAACACCTGATGCGCATCATCGAACGCATCGTAGCGCCGTTGGGCCGGCGCATCGATGAGAGCAGCCCGACGGTGGATGCACGGCTCAAGGACGGGTCGCGAGTCAACGCGGTTATTCCGCCGATCTCGTTGCAGGGACCGGTACTTACCATCCGCAAGTTCTTCAAGAAGCCACTGACTGTCGAGGATTTGGTCCGCTTCGGAACTATTACTGAGGAGTCCATCGAGTTCTTGCGGGCTGCCGTCGTCGCGGCAACAAACGTCATCGTGTCCGGCGGCACTGGCACGGGGAAGACAACGTTTCTTAACGTTCTGTCCAGCTTCATTCCGTCCGATGTCCGCATCATCACG
This sequence comes from Chloroflexota bacterium, assembly GCA_022707665.1. Taxonomy (GTDB): domain Bacteria; phylum Chloroflexota; class Anaerolineae; order B4-G1; family SLSP01; genus PWVB01. Next base: position 4,328 of record JAKJAE010000201.1, on the reverse strand, counting down.
ATTGAGAATGCGGCGGAGCTACAACTACGGCAAGAGCATGTTGTCACGTTGGAATCTCGCCCTCCAAACGTTGAGGGCAAGGGCGCGGTCTCGATCCGCGATCTTGTGATCAACGCACTCCGAATGCGCCCGGATCGAATCGTGGTCGGTGAGTGCCGTGGTGGAGAGGCCCTGGACATGCTGCAAGCGATGAACACGGGCCATGAAGGTAGCATGACTACGATCCATGCGAACAACACCCGAGACTCGCTGTCAAGACTTGAGACAATGGTCTTGATGGCGGGTATGGAGCTTCCCCATCGGGCTATTCGTGAGCAGGTTGCAGCGGCGATTGATATGATCGTGCAGTTGGAGCGCTTGCGCGACGGTTCTCGGCGAGTTGTCTCCATCACTGAGGTGCAGGGGATGGAGGGAGATGTCATCACTACCGCCGATATCTTTAAGTTTGAGCAGAGCGGGTTCGAGGATGGGCGCGTCATCGGTCGTCTGAGACCCACAGGGATCCGCCCGAAGTTCATTGACCGCATCGAGCAAGCTGGCATCCATCTGCCGCCTTCGATTTTCGGTGTGGCCCAGCGGCTGAAGTACTGATGCTGGTTGGGTTAGTCCTTTGTGCCCAGTAGCAGCGAGCTGACTGGTGTAGAAGAGGTGACTGATCATGGAATTCCTGGCTATAGCTGGGGGCATTGCCCTCTTCGGGGTCATTCTGCTGATCGTTGCCCTTACGCGGAAGCCGGCGGGCGATGCTCTGGTCGAGGAGCGGCTCGGGCGCCAATCACGCAAGGCTGAGCGAGCGGAGTCCGAACGCAAGGCCGACCGGCGCGACAATATCGTCAGCGCAGCCGTTGACCGTGCCGTCGAAGGACGTAGCTTCGCCCAGAATCTGGCAACCCAGCTGGCCCAGGCCGACCTCAAATGGACTGTCGGTGAGTTCCTCGTTTCGGCGTTTCTGTTGGCGTTGCTGCTTGGACTCATCTTCTACGTTCTGGGGCGTTATGTGCTCATCCCTGTTGGTGTGATTGCCGGTTTCTTTATTCCGCGGATCTACCTGGGTGCACGGAAAAGCAAACGACTTAAGGAATTCAACGGGCAGTTAAGCGATGCACTTAACCTGATCGTGAACTCGCTCCGGGCAGGCTATAGCACGGTTCAGGCGTTGGAGGTCATTTCCAATGAGATGCCTGCGCCCATCTCGACGGAGTTCGGGCGTGTCGTGCTCGAGTTGCAGCTCGGTGTCGGTTTCGATACCGCGATGGGTAACCTGATGCGGCGCATGCCCAGTTCGGACATGGACCTGATCATTACGGCGATGAGCGTTCAGCGTGAGGTCGGTGGCAACCTGGCTGAGGTGCTCGATGCGATCAGCTTCACGATCCGCGAGCGTGTCCGTATCAAGGGAGAGATCCGAACTCTGACGTCTCAGGGACGCTACACTGGTTACCTCATTACAGCCCTTCCGTTCGTGCTTGGTGGGGTGATCTATATGATCAACCCCGAGTTCATGGGACCGCTGTTCGCCGATCCGTGCGGATGGTTGATGGTGGGGATCTCGTTGGTACTCATTGTCATTGGATACATCTCGATCAGCAAGATTGTGAACATCGAGGTCTGAGGAGGGATGATGGAACCGCTATTCATCATTGGTGGACTGGTGGCAGTCGCGGCGGTCCTGACCATCGCGGCCCTGAGAGGGCGCGGATCATCCCAGAGCATTGAGGACCGGCTCAACGAACTGGCTGCGTCAGGGCAGTCGGTGACGCTCGAGGAGCTAGAGCTATCTCAGCCTTTTAGCCAGCGCGTGCTGATTCCGATGTTCGAGGCGTTGGCAAAGGTCGCTCAGCGGTTCACCCCTCAGAATTCGCTCGAGACAGTCAGACACCAGTTGATGCTGGCGGGCATATCCCACAAGCTCAAGCCGGCACAGTTTCTGGCCTATCGCATAGGGGGCGCCCTGGTTCTTGGGGTGCTGGCGGTCCTGGTCGTTCTTTCATCGGTGATGCCGTTCATGCAGAGGTTGTTGATCATCGGCGTTGGCTTCGTCCTGGGCTATCTTCTCCCCGGGACGTGGCTTGGGTCGAAGATCAAGAAACGTCAGGACGAGATCACCAAGGCCATGCCTGACGCGCTTGACCTTCTAACGATCTGTGTCGAAGCAGGCCTGGGCTTCGACGCAGCGATGCAGAAGGTAGCAGAGAAGTGGGACAATGAGTTGAGCCGGGCCTTCTCGCGAACGGTGCAGGAGATGCAGTTGGGTAAGTTGCGGCGTGAGGCGCTGCGCGATATGGCTGGAAGCATGGATGTTCCCGACGTGACCAGCTTTACTGCTGCAATCATCCAGGCTGACCAGCTCGGTGTCAGTATGGCGAAGGTGATGCGTATCCAATCGGATACGATGCGCATGAAGCGGCGCCAGCGGGCTGAGGAGAAAGCACGGCAGGCGCCCGTCAAGATGATGATCCCGCTGGTCTTTTTCATATTCCCGACTATCCTGATTGTGCTGCTAGGTCCTGCGTTGATCCAGATCCGAGATTCTGGCGTCTTCGGCTCGTTCTAGGTCGGTCTGATCAGGAGGTGGGGGCGCGTGGCACGCGGCACCCGCTTCGCCCAACAGCTATACCACGTCCTGCTGGACTTGGTTCTGCCACCCAGGTGTGTCGTCTGTGGCCGGGTGGAGACGTGGTTGTGTCGCACGTGCGCGCAGAAGCTTCCCCTTGCCGACCGTCCAGTGTGCCCCCGCTGTGGCGATGCCTGGGAAGGCCCGGGTGTGTGTGATCGTTGCCGAACGATGCCCCTTCATCTGGCCTCGATCTCTTCAGCCTTTGTCTACGAAGACGCGGTACGAGATGCCATCCACGCATTGAAGTACCGCGGCGGGCAGGGTGTGGCGCGCCCGTTGGCAGAGCGTATGGCAGAGGCCTGGCAGGTGCACCATTTGGCCGCTGACTTGCTTGTGCCAGTTCCCCTGCATATTGATCGCGAGGCACAACGCGGCTATAATCAATCGCAACTACTAGCTCGTGAGTTGGCTATTCAGATTGGCTTACCTTTGGCGGAGTTGCTTCTGTATAGGGTAAGGGCGACGGCTTCACAGACGCGGCTGAGCCCGCGTGAACGTTGGAGCAATGTGAAAGATGCTTTCGCTTGCGCCACTGCGACCGATCTGACGGGCCTGCGCGTTACCCTGGTCGACGATGTGGCAACGACCGGCGCGACGCTTGATGCGTGTGCTGTTGCCCTGCTGGCTCGGGGCGCCAGGACGGTGAATGCCTTCACATTGGCACATGCCGTCTAGTTCATCTCTGTGACGAGGAGGTTTGACGTATGGAAATGCTGCAGATCTACACGCGAAACCTGGAGTTGACAGACCGTCTGCGCGATTATGTGGATGGCAAGGTCACCAAACTGCAGCGGTATCTGCCGAATCTTGACAGTATCCGGGTGGACCTTTCCGAAAGCAATAACCGAGACAGCACACGGCGCATGGTCGCACAGATCACGATATACGTCCCCAAGGCGATTTTGCGCGCGGAGGAGCGGGCCGGTGATATCTACGCGGCAATTGATGCGGTGATGGATAAGATGTCCCGGCGGGTGGAGCGATACAAAGGGCGCCAACAAATGCGGAGACGACCTGCTGTGGCCGAACCGATTGTGTCTCCCACGACAGAGGCTGAGATGGAGCAGGTTGAGGAGGAAGTGCCTCACATTGTTCGGGTCAAGGAGTTCGAGGTGAGCTCGATACTGGCGGATGAGGCGATTGAGCAGATGGAGTTGTTGGGGCACCGCTTCTTCATCTTTGTCGATGCGACGGATGGGCGGCTGAGCGTGGTCTATCGCCGAGAGGATGGAGATTACGGCGTTCTCAAGCCTACTTATTGACCTTCACCGGTTCAAGGAACGAGGCGCACTTATGGGTGCGCCTCGTTGTGTGTCTGAGCTCTGCAGCTAGCGCATGAGGCTCAGGCTGCTGACGGGGCGGAGTCGTCTGAAGCTAGCCCGGTGTCAGTGGGGCGGATGAGTGCTCCGGCGAGCACTTCGTCCATCGTCTCGACATAGACGAGGCATAGCTGTCTACGAATCTCCTTGGGTACGTCTTGGATGTCCTTGCGGTTTCGTGCCGGCAGGATGACGGTCCGCACTCCGGCACGATGAGCCGCCAGTAGCTTCTCCTTGAGTCCCCCGACGGCGAGCACGCGTCCTCGCAAGGTTATCTCGCCGGTCATCGCCACGGCATGGCTGACCGGATGACCTGTGAATGCCGAGACGAGGGCCGTGGCAATGGTGATCCCGCCGCTCGGGCCATCCTTGGCAATGCTTCCTTCCGGGAA
>JAKJAE010000200.1 GCA_022707665.1 Chloroflexota bacterium | reverse complement strand
GCGGCCCAATGGGATCCTTTCCCGCAGCGCCAGGGGTGCTGGCATAAGCACCGTGAAAGGCAAAGTACGCCTGGTTGAGCCGCCGGATGCGGTACCCGTTGGCCACGATGTACCTGCGCTGCATCTCCATATACCACTCCGCCTCCTTGACCTTGCCTTCAGCCAGGAGCTCATCTGCCACGATCCGCGTGTGCCGCATCTCCGCACTGAAGTCAAACCCCGGTGCCCTCCCCCCCTCTGTCTGACTGGTCGTCGCCAGCGATCCAGGCAATGCCTTGTCCCGAACCAGGCATGACTTCCTGACCTGCCCATTCTCCAATGAGGGAGGCCGTGGTCTCATTGATCGTGCGGGCCTCGCTGCTGCGCATGTAGAACCATCCCAGAGGATAGAAAGTCAGATAGTGATGCGTCCATTCGTGGGCCACCACATCGGTCACCCACGAGATCGACCCCGTCTCGAGAAGCATCGCCGGATACGCTGCCAGTCCGCCGATCTCCGTCACATAGGCCGAGACGTCGGGCAGTGCGTCCATGACGCGCTCTTCCATCGCGTTTTGCTCTGCCGACGTCAAGCCCGCCACAAGCTGTCGCTGCGCGAGGTTCTCGATCCTGTCGCGAGGCGAGACAACCAGGATCGTCGGAAGTGGCGCAAACGTCCCACTCACAGGAGGAAAAATCGATGATAACAGGCCAAGCCCCCCCTCAGCCAGGACCCAGCTCACCTGCGACTCCAGGATTGCCTCCGCAATCGGGGCCCGACGCGCCATATCCTTGCGCAACGCCGCGTGCTCTGCCCGGGAAGCCTCGCTGGCTGCTTCGGGATCCTTGATCTCGGCATCCACGTAAATGCGATCGATCTCGTCAAGCAGTCGATCAGATTCCCTCACATCGTCAAGATACGACAACACGAATCGACTCTGCGCCTCATCGTCCATGAACCGCTGCGGCGCCAGCAGGCCATAGGCCAACTTGCGAGCCAGGGCACGCATCTCCCATGTAGCGAAGTTGAACGCCTGTCGGGAACTGATGAGGTCCAGCGTGGCCTCGACATCCTGCTTCGGCAGGTCACTGCGTCCCAACACGAGACACATGCTCAACAGAAGGCACAAAACACCGGCCCAACGCTTTCCGAACTGTCCCTTCGATCGCATAGGCTGGAGTTTACCGTCAGGGAAGAGGAAGGCAACAGGGCCACTAGCAAACCGTCGGACCTTGTCTAGGCATATTTCTATCGTATAGTATGGATCATTACCTCGCATATAACTGAACGATGAATGTGTGAGAGCGTACTCGCCGAGCGACGACTGGAGAAGTCACTATGCCATTTCGCGACCAATTGCTGACATGTCAAAGTTGTGGAGAGACTTTCGTTTACCGCGTCGAGGAACAACGCCTTCAGAAGGAAATGGGCCTTGAGCTGGAGCCCCCAACGCGTTGCGCGAAGTGCCGTGAAGATGTGGACACAGGTCCTGGACTGCGTGCAGGAATCGTGAAATGGTACCAGGAAGACAAGCACTTTGGCTTCATCTCCCAGGGAAATGGCAGCGACATCTTCTTCCATCGTAGCGGCATTGAGGGCGACCCAACGAAGTTCGTCGAGAACACCCCTGTCTGGTATGAGGTCACCGAGACCGACCGCGGCCTTCAGGCCGTGAACGTCCACCTTCGGGAGTAGACCGGGCAGCTTGCGTTGCCCGGTCGGGGCCGTCGCCACACCGGGCTATTGGTTGCTGCGAGAGGCGGGCTCAATTGCCTTCTGCTAGCAGGTCACGCCTGCGCGTCGCGATCAACGGCTGGTTCTGGAGCCGCCCGGACACGGGCAGCGGTCAGTACCTCCGACAGCTCCTCGATGCGTTGGTCAAAGCGGATCCTGACATCGAGCTGGCGCTCGTCCTCCCAACTGAGACGTCCAACATACCTCCGGCGGCTTCATTGCCCAACATCCATTGGGTCCAGAAGCCTGTCCGGCAGACCAACCTGGCCAAACTCTGGTGGGAACAGGTCATCGTCCCCAGGACAGCAAGTGCCGTCGGATGCAGCCTTTTGCATGTTCCCTATTGGGCGCCCCCCGCCCTATGTGCTGTCCCGGTGGTTGTAACCGTTCACGATATTATCCCGCGGATCCTGCCTTCCTATCGTGGGGGACCCCTAGTTCGCCTGTACACAGCGCTGGTAAGCGCGACCACAGGCCGTGCGGCTGCAGTTCTGGCAGATTCCGAGGCATCACGGAACGACATCATCCACTACCTGCGCGTCAGCCCCGATCTGGTGCATACGGCCCCCCTGGCACTTCCACCGCATTACACACCTCAGCCCGGGCTGGATGATGAGCGCATTCGGAGCAACCTGGGTCTCAGCGAACCCTATGCGCTTTACCTTGGTGGCTTTGATGTGCGCAAGAACTTACGGGCTGTGCTGTCCGCCTTCGGGTTTGCGCAGCGTGTCCTCCCCCACATTCGGCTCGTCGTCGGCGGCCGTCTGCCCGAGTCCGATACAGCGTTCGCTCCAGACCCGCGTCGCATTGCCCGCGAGATTGGGCTGGCGGAAGATGCGGTGCAGTTTGTCGGATTCATCCCAGAGGAGCTGAAACCTGCTGTCTACCGTGGCGCGCGTGCCTTTGTATTTCCTTCGTTGTATGAGGGTTTCGGCTACCCACCCCTTGAGGCTCTTTCGTGCGGGGTGCCCGTCATCGCTAGCAGCGCGTCGAGCCTCCCGGAGGTCGTAGGTGAGGCGGGCGTTCTCTGCGAGCCAGATGATGACAGGGGTATGGCTGGGGCCCTGATTCGGCTGTTCAACGACGATGCCCATTACGACGCGCTGAGACGACAGGCGCTGGCGCGACGGGAGGTGTTCTCCTGGGACCGGACTGCTTCGCAGACGCTGGCTGCCTACCGGTTTGCAGCGCGGATCGCGACGGATGACCCCCCGGCAAGGGCGCCCCAATAAGAAGACTATGGTATAATCAATTAGATGGAACCGCGCGACGTTCTGGCATATCTCAAACGCATTCCTGCGTTCAGAGACCTCGAGGATGTGGGGAGCGAAGAGCTCCTCCGCCTCGTGCCGTTCGTGCAGCAGCGGACCTTTCAGCCTGGTGAGACGCTCTTGCGGGAGGAGAGCGTGCCTGACCGAACCTTGATTCTCGTGAGGGGACGCGTTCGGGTCCTCGCCCCCGAAGAGGGACTGGATGGCCGCGATGAGGAGCGTGGACCAGGCGCCGTTCTGGGACGCACAAGCCTGGCTGTTGACGACTTCCTGTGCCAGACCGTCGTGGCCCTGAATGAAACAGAAGTGCTCTTGCTGCCCTTCCGTGATCTCATCAAGGCTTACCAGAAGAGCAAATATCTCCGCGAGCACCTCGAGGGACCGCTCAAACCGGAGAACCTGGCCGTTCGCCTGCGGCAGGTCACGACGTTCGCTGACCTCACTGACCGCGCGGGCGAACTGGAGCTTCATCAGGTCGCGCAGATCGCTCAGGAACAGATCTACGGCAACGGTGAGTGGCTCTTCCGGCAGGGCGAGATCTCCGACCGGCTGTTCATCGTGACCGAAGGAGGGGTGCGGCTCACCGGCGTCAGCCCCGAAGGAGCGTTGCTCGACATCGGTGAACTGGGCCCTGGTGAGGTCATCGAAGAGCTGGGGCTATTGGTCGGCGACTTCCACGATATGACGGCTACGGCGATAGGGCATGCACGCGTCATCTACCTACTTCGCGCGGACTTTGACACGCTCGTTGCGGGCCGCCCCTATCTCCAGCGACGTCTCAACATTCCCGAGGAGATCGAGAAACGCCGGAAGGTACGCCAATTCAGTTGGCTCCGCGCCGATGAGTGGGCGATTGCCACGATGCAACGACACTGGATCAGACTCTTCCGGCAAGCTGCAGCACCGACCTTCGTAGTCCTGCTCCTTCTGCCCGTCGTTGTTACCCTGTTGGTAGCAGAACAGACGTTTCTCCGGGTGATCGCCTTGCTCTTGACCATCCCGGTGCTGTTACTCATAGGGATCGTCGGGTGGCAGTTCATCAACTGGCGCGATGATTACTTCGCCGTGACCACGCAACGGGTGGTCCACATCGAGCGCGCCGGCCCTTTTTCTACCCAACAGGAGGAGACCTCCCTCCATAACGTCGTCGACATCTACGAAGACCAGCCAGGGCTCGTCGCGAACCTGCTGAATTACGGGAATCTCGTGCTCCAGACAGCAGGCGAGACTGTCAACATCGACATGAGCTATGTCCCCTTTCCCGATGAACTGCGACGGCTGATTTCAACCCAGATCGAGCGGTCGAAGGCCCGCGAGGTCCTTCGAATGCGCGGTCAAATCCGGGATCTGTTAGCCCAGCGCCTGAGCCCGGGTGAGGCCGCCCCGGCGCCAGACGAGGAGGCGGAACCCGCCGACGCCGCCCGGCAGCCGCAGAGGTTCTGGCCCGTGATCGTGGCTATGTCCATCTGGGAGTACCTGTTCCCCCCTTCTCGGATCGAGACCGATGGGGGCGATACCATCATCTGGAAACGATTCTGGTTGCCTGGGCTTGTGCACAGCTTGCCGGCGCTCTTGCCATTCCTGATCCTGACAATCGGGGGCCCTGCATTCCTGTTGACCAGCTCCACTGCCACACTGTACTGGGGATGGATCGTGGGGTGGCTGTTCTTTGAGGCCGTTGCCTTCGCAGCGGTGCTCTGGTACTTCGAAGACTGGCGTAACGATTACTTCCAAATCACACCGAGCCACATCATCTTGGTCCAGAGGCGTCCCCTGTTGCTCCAGGAGTCACGCCATGAGGCGCGGCTCGACCGCATTCAGAACCTCGGATACGAGGTGCCCAGCATATTCGCCCGGGTTCTGGACTATGGTCACGTGGCCTTTGAGACTGCTGGAACTCAGGGTAAGTTCCAGTTGCGCTGGGTGCGCCATCCCGAGGAAGTACAACGAACCATTTCCAACCGTCAGTATGCTTACCGGCAACGCCAGACCACACTCGAAGCCCAGAGGCGCCAGCAGGAACTTCTGAGCTGGTTCTCTACCTATGACGAGCTTCATCGGGAAATGGACGCCTGAGACCTGGCCCTTGGCATTTCGCACGCTAAGATGGGTGCAAATCGAATAACGAACTTGGAGGAGTTATGGCAGTACGAGAAGTGATCACGGTGGGAGACGCACGCCTGCGCGAGCGTGCCCGACCGGTGCAGACGATTACGCCAGAGATCAGACAACTGGCTTCGGACATGGTCGAGACGATGCACGCATACGATGGGATAGGCCTTGCGGCAACGCAGGTGGCCGAAATGCATCGGCTCCTGGTCATCGAAGTCCCGGAGGATGAAGAGATCTGGGGTAGCGGCGAGCTCTACGTCATCGCCAATCCGGAGATCATCAAGGAATCACGAGAAACCGACATCGGCACCGAGGGGTGCCTGTCCGTGCCCGGCTACGTGGGCGAGGTCGAGCGCGCCGAAGAGGTCCTTGTGCGCGGCCTCGACCTGCATGGCAGGAAGTTCAAACTGCGCCCCAGGGGATTTCTGGCCCGCGTTTTCCAGCACGAGATCGACCACCTGAACGGCGTGCTGTATATCGATCGTCTCACCGCTCCCGACCGCATCTGGGAGGTCGAGCCGGGCACCGAGGAACAGGAGGAGCTGGCTGACCATCGACAAACGTCGCCCGCGGAGACGCCAGTTCCGGCCTCGGCGGTACAGTCGCCTGACGCTGATGCCTGA
>JAKJAE010000001.1:30193-30454 GCA_022707665.1 Chloroflexota bacterium | reverse complement strand
CCTGCTCAACACTCCCAGCCCGACCGGCGATACCGAACGCGCTACACGCTACGTGGAGAGGGCTATGGCAGGGCTGCCGGTGACCGCTACCTATACGCGCAAGGGCAGCCTTGTGCTCACCTGGCCCGGAGATGCTGCTGCTCCCCGCGCGCTGACGGCTCACGTGGATACGCTGGGGATGATGGTGCGCCAGATCAAGGGCAACGGCCGGCTGATGCTCACGCAGATCGGCGGCTATGACTGGCACTCGGTGGAGACTGA
>JAKJAE010000001.1:22812-30183 GCA_022707665.1 Chloroflexota bacterium | reverse complement strand
CCCGCACGGGCGCCACGGTGCGCGGCAGCATTCTGCCGACCAAGGCGTCGGTCCACATTTATGGCAATGAGGCACGGGAGCTGAAGCGCGAGGCCGAGACGGTCGAGGTGCGCCTCGATGCGCGCACGACGAGCAAGGCCGAGACCGAGGCCCTGGGCGTTGACGTGGGCGATTTCGTGTATCTCGACCCGAGGGTCGAGGTGACCAATGGCTTCATCCGCTCGCGGCACCTTGACGACAAGGCGGGCGTTGCGGCCATCTACGGCGCGCTGTTGGCCCTCGCTCGTGCCGGGCTGGCGCCGCGCACTCGTCTTGATGCCCTGATCTCCAACTATGAAGAGGTGGGCCACGGTGCCGCCGCGGGCATTCCGGATGACGCCACGGAGTTGGTGGCGGTCGATATGGCAGCCGCAGGCGAGGCCCAGAACTCCGATGAGTTCAGCGTGGGGATCTGTGCCAAGGATTCGGGTGGGCCCTATCATCTGGGCCTGCGCCGTCGGCTTGAGCAGATCGCGATCGACCACGGGATTCCGTATCGCACCGATATCTATCCCTACTATGGGTCGGACGGCGAAGCGACGTGGCGTGCCGGTGGCGACCTTGCGGTCGCCCTCATCGGGCCGGGCGTCGATGCGTCTCACTCTTACGAGCGCACGCACGTTGCGTCGTTGGAGGCCACGATCAAGTTGCTGGTTGCTTACCTCCTGAGTGAATAACAGATGGATACGCTGGAGTCAGCGGACAGCCGGGCGACAGCAGACAGGCAGGGACTCGACTGGAGCGTCCCTTACCTGACCAGCGGCCTTCCTGGTGTCGGCGGGGTCATCCGCAATGAGCCGGATGACTTCGTCGTTGAGGAGATCCCGGCCTATGAACCGTGTGGCGACGGCGAACACACCTACTTTCGCGTTGAGAAGCGCGGCATCTCCACGATGCAATTGGTTCAACAGATTGCCGGGAAACTCGACCTCCCGCCGCGCGCTATCAGCTACGCCGGACTCAAGGATGCGCATGCCGTGGCTCGCCAGACCCTATCGGTGCAGTTTGTGCCTGAAGACAGGGTTGAGGCCCTGACCCTCGAGAGTGCGCGCATCCTCTGGGTGAGCCGGCACAGAAACAAGCTGCGCGTTGGGCACCTGCGCGGCAACCGTTTCACCCTGCGCATCCGTGATGTCGTTCCCGACGCCCCCACCAGGGCCGCCGCCATCCTCGAGGAGCTGGCGCGGCGCGGGGTCCCCAATGCCTATGGCCCACAACGCTTTGGCAAGCGCGGTGACAACGCCGTGGCAGGGTATCATCTTTTGCACCACGATCGGGCAGCCCTCCAGGCGATGGGCATTCATCATCTCTCGCAGAACCTGCACGGCCTCTTCCTCAGCGCACTGCAGTCGGCTCTTTTCAACCAGGTGGTTGCGCGACGCATCCGGGACGGCACGCTTGACACCGTGATCCCGGGCGATGTCGCCAGGAAGGAGGACACAGGGGGCATCTTCATTGTGGAGGACCTCGCCGTGGATCAGGTGCGTGCGAGCGCCTGGGAGATCTCCCCGACAGGTCCCATCTACGGTTACAAGTTGATGGAAGCGCACGCTGCTGCAGGGGAGATCGAGCATCAGATTCTTGGTGACGCGGGGCTGGACCTCGCTGACTTTCGCCCAGTCAAAGAAAGTGGCGTCCGCAGGCCGCTGCGCTATAGGCCGGTAGGACTCACCTGTTACTCTGAAGGGGCGAATCAGCTCGTGGTGAGCTTCTTTGCGCCCAAAGGCTCCTTTGCCACGGCACTGCTCGGTGAGCTGATGAAGACGGAGGCCGCGCCCCACGTTGACCTGGAAGACTGAGCCTGCCGGCTTCTATGCAAGGTTAATGGTCCGCTAATGCGGCGCTAATCTGCATCGGGTACCCTTGGAATGGCGGGGTGCAACCCCGAGACTGCGCAATTCGCAAAAAGCGAGAGGAGTGGGGATGGACAAACGACAACGCAAGCAGGTACAGTTCTCCGCTGTATACCTGATCATCGCCCTGGTGGTGGCCTGGCTCTTCCAGGCCTTGATCTTCCAGCCGATGGTGATCCGGTGGAGCGAGGTGCCCTACAGCAAGTTCCTAGAGGACCTGGATGCCGGTAACATCAAGGAGGTCCAGCTCACGCAGGATCGCATTCTCTATACGTGTTGTTCCGATGCCGAAGAGAAGAACGTGAGATCGTACAATGTGGTCCGCGTTGATGACCCCGATCTCATCGAGCGGTTGGTGACGGCGGGCGTCACCTTTGCCGGTGAAGCGCCCACGAACGCAGCCCTCCCGATGTTGCTGGGCTGGATTATCCCACTGCTGCCGCTTGTGCTGATCTGGTTTTTCTACCTGCGACGGATGGGCCAGGGCGGGGCGGGGGTTATGTCCATCGGCAAGAGCCGCGCCAAGGAAATCCAGGGCGAGCGGACCGGGATCAAGTTCGCTGATGTGGGGGGCGTCGACGAAGCCTCGTTCGAGCTCCAGGAGATCATCGCTTTCCTGAAGGACCCCAAGCGCTTCACGCGCCTCGGTGCCAAGCTGCCGAAGGGCGTTTTGCTCGTTGGTCCCCCCGGCACCGGCAAGACGTTGCTGGCCAAGGCGACGGCAGGTGAGGCGGATGTCCCCTTCTTCTCGATCAGCGGTTCGGACTTCGTGGAGATGTTCGTCGGGGTCGGCGCGGCACGGGTGCGCGATCTGTTTGAGCAGGCCAAGGCAAAGGCGCCGTGCATCGTGTTCATCGACGAGATCGATGCGATTGGCCAGTCCCGCGCCACGGTTGGGGCCATCGGTACCAACGACGAACGCGAGCAGACGCTGAATCAACTGTTGTCTGAGATGGACGGGTTCGAGTCAAATCAGGGTGTGATCATCATGGCTGCGACCAACCGCCCGGAGGTCCTGGACCAGGCTCTGTTGCGACCGGGACGCTTCGACCGCCAGGTGCAGGTGGGGCTGCCCACCGAGCAGGGCCGGCTCGAGATCCTCAAGATCCACACGAAGAAGGTCACGCTGGCGGAGGATGCTCACCTTGACCGTATTGCCAGGGTGACCGCGGGTTTCTCCGGCGCGGACCTGGCCAACATCGTCAACGAGGCCGCGCTGCTCGCTGTCCGGAGCGAACACGCCGCGGTGACGATGGACGACTTCGATCTGGCGATCGAGCGGGTCGTCGCCGGGTTGCAGCGCAAGATGCGCCTCAAGCCGGAGGTCCGCCGGCGCGTCGCCTACCACGAGGGGGGGCACGCTCTGGTTGCCTATCTGCAGCCGGATACCGACCCTGTGCACAAGGTCAGCATCGTTCCGACGTCGAAGGGCGCGTTGGGCTACACGATGCAGATGCCAGACGAGGATACGTACCTTCTCAGCAAGCGTGAGCTCGAGGAACGCATGGCCGTGATGCTCGGCGGGCGGGCGGCGGAGCTGCTCGTCTTCGAGGATACCTCGACCGGTGCGTCCAACGATCTGGAACGGGTCACGGATATCGCGCGCCGCATGGTCACCGAGTTCGGTATGACGGAGGCGCTTGGCCCCGTACGCTATGCCAATCCGGCGAGCACCGGATACCTGGGGCAGATCGGCGGGCTCAGGCAGGACATCAGCCCTGAAACGGCCCGGCTCATCGACCAGGAGACGCGCAATATCGTCGAGGGGGCGCAGCGGAACGCACTCCAGTTGCTTAAGCAGCACCGTCAGGCGCTGGACGTGATCGCCGACACGCTGCAAGAGCACGAGGTCATCAACGCCGAGGAGATTGCCGCCATCGTCGGTTCCCCGGCGTAGGGCAGGGACCGCTCCGGGAGCATTTCCTCTTGGGGGTAAAATGAAGACTGCCGTCTTGCCTATCCTGTGCAGGGTGCCCGTCCAGGTGCAGGGACGCTGTCAGTGCCGGGGACTTTCCGCAGTCCCCGGCACTTTCCGGACGGAGATGCTGCGCAAAGGCCGTGATTGTGCGTCATGGGCCGAGGGAGCAGCGTGTCTGCCCCCATCCTGAAATGCACCCGGCCCCTGCGCCTGCATGCCGCGACCTTCCGATCGTGGTAGAATCGTGTCCGTCCCATGCTATGAGCTCGGCCCTTCGTTGTGTATTCTGAAAGAGTAGGCCAATGGAGACAAAACGGCAGCCCATCCGGGTGCTGATCGTGGATGACCAGCCACTCGTCTGAAGCAGTCTCACCGTGTTCGATGACTTGGTGTGCGTCGGACGGTCTGATGGCTGCTTTCAGTGAAGCGATCGCCCATCCGACGGGCCTCCAATAGGGAGTTGCGTGCTCAGAACAGGGCAACCACGCACGAACACCGCCAGTCTATGAGTGCTGCCTTCTCCACCCAAAGGCATTTGAGAGCAATCGCAACGATGTCCAGCCCGATCCAGCGCTGGCCAAGGCTACCCCTATCATGCAGACCGCGGATGTCAAACACCAGGCGCATGTTGCCCCGATGACGAAGGGTTCCAGAAAGGTCAGGTACGTGGAAAAAGCCAAGCCGAACAGAGCCATAGCAAAAACCAGCGCTGGCACGTACTCAGCACCTATGCCCTTGATCCAGTTGGCGTACACGTAGCCCCCCAGTATCGCTATATATCCGATAACTCCCAGGACAGCCACGGGCAGGAATCCGAACAGAAGAGCGTAGCGACTCTCCTGCACCGTGTTGCAGTCACCTACCGGTCCGCAGACCGCAGTAGCGCCGGTCGTCTCCACGTAAGCCAGGTAGACCGCGGCCACAAGACCCAGGCCAATGGGTACCAACATGCCCAGAGCACCAGTGCGCTGGGCCCATGTGGTGTGCCAGGGTCGTGGGCGCAACACCCAGATGATCGTTGCCACCAGCGCAATCAACACAAGGGTCGACAGCACATTGCCGGCGAGGTCACGCGTATAGCGACCCCACACCGTGGCCCATAGCCCAGCTTCCTCGGGGTCGTCCGAAGCGGGTTCATCCAGCCCAGGGAGATCAGGCATCGCCACTCCCCCATCCGCCAGGTACATCTCGATCAACGCTGGGAATCGCTCGGGGATCTCAACTGAGCCAACGAGAGCTGTGTCACCGATGAGGAGCGTGGGGACACCCGTCTGGGGAGGGTCGCCCCGAGCAAGATCGTAGACCTGTAGCGCTGCACTCCAGGCTGCGTTGCCTGCCGGGGTTGTCGTGTCGAGCTCAACTACCCTGAGCCGATCGCCATATTTCTCCTTCAAGGGGGGAAGCACTTCTGTAACAACAACGTGACAGTGCGGGCAGCCGGGGCGAACGAACACCACGGCATTGGCGGCACCCGACTGAGCAGACACTGAGTACGTCAGCCCCGACGAGAGTGCCGTGATAGTGCAGAGAACTAGAAACAGCCGGGCCGGCCATCGCATCGAGTACACCTCCACGTCAACTCGGATCTAGCGCATCATAGCAGATCCGCCGTCCGGCGCAACACTGCGCCGACCTATCCGCCAGACCAGGCTTGAGCCCAATCTCGAGGCCAGCACACAGACTCCCCACCCGCACGATGCGCACACGGGCACGATAGACCAGGATGCGATCGGGATTGGGATTCTGACACTGCATCAACTCCTCTGCAGAACGCCGCCGGGTCAAGCACCGACGGCGTTTCCCATGGTCCTCACGGCTTTCTGGGGGTCGAGCCTGTGCTCACGCCTGATGTGCAACTACCCACACGGATCCATCGTAATAGGTAGACACGTCAACGGGACTGCAGCGCAGGATTTGCGAGTGGCAGGCAGTGTGACGATCACCCATTCTTAGCAAAGGAAAGCTATGATTATGTCAATCGAGAAGCGTAAGCACATTGCCTCCGGAACACTGCTCATCGTCATTGGCCTGCTGTTTCTGGCGATTCAGGTTGTGCCCGGCTTGAGAGTCTGGGCCGACGCCAGATTCACGTGGCCGATGGGGGTCGTGGGAGTCGCTGTGGGGCTCCTCGTCATCGGCGTGCTCGCCGGAACTGCTGACATGCTCGTGCCCGCATCGATCGTTGGCGGCATCGGCACGATCCTCTACTTCCAGAATGCCGGTACTCTCGCGTGGGAGAGCTGGTCCTACCTCTGGACGCTCATTCCGGGCTTTGTGGGAGTGGGGGTGTTCCTGGCCGGGCTCGTCAAGTGGAACAAGAAGGAGATCGTCGACGGCATCCAGGCAATGCTGGTTAGTGGCGTGCTTCTTCTCGTGTTCGGGTCGCTGATGGGAGAGTCGTTCAATCAGTTCCCCTGGCGCGACTACCTGCCCGTGCTACTCATCGCCCTGGGGTTGTTTCTCTTTGTGCGGGCGCTCGTCGGCGGCAAGCGCTAACTACGGATCGCCCTGGCCAACGCTGAGCGATCGCCTGAGACTGCGCCGTAAGGCGCGTAACCTTCAGGCGAAGTACAATAGGTCACAGAATCACCACATCGCAGAAAGGCGGAGGATCTACAATGAAAGTCCTGCAGTCGCGCGTGCTCTGGGGTATCCTGCTCATTTTGGTCGGGTTATTGTTCCTACTCGAGAGCCTGGAAATGCTCGACCTGGGCAGTGCGTGGGCCGTCCTATTCGCAGCCGCGGGTCTTATCTTCGGCTATGTCTTCATCGAGGATCGTACCAAGTGGTGGACGACCATACCGGCAATGGCGCTGTTAGGCATTGGCGGCCTCATCGGCCTGGATGCGCTACTAGCCGGGGACGTGGGATCGTGGGGGGCCTCGCTCTTCCTGGGATCCCTGGGCCTCGCGTTCTTGATCATCTATCTCACCACCCAGAGGGAGCAATGGTGGGCGCTTATTCCCGGTGGTGTGCTCGTGACGTTGGCAATCGCCGTTGGCCTCGAGCCCATCTTGCCGGATGGGGCATTCGTAGGGCTGTTCTTCCTGGGGTTGGGCCTCACCTTCGCCCTCGTCTACTTGTTCGCCGGGCGAGACAAAGGACTGCGTTGGGCATTGATCCCTGCGGGCGTTCTGGCGCTCATGGGTATCATCTTTCTGTCGCTTGCTGGCCGACTTGCAGCCATAGTCTGGCCCGTGGTGCTGATCGTGATCGGTGGTTACGTTCTGCTCCGCAGCCTGCGTCACTAGGGCAGAAGGGAACCGCGATATGGACTACCGTTAACGCGTCAGCCTGGTCATCCCGACGGCGCTCGTGGGTCTCGGCGTGATCCTGCTCCTGAACAACCTTGGCTACACAAGCGTCGGTTTCTGGGAGATCGCTCGCCTTTGGCCGATCCTCCTGATCGCTGCGGGTCTGGAAGTGCTACTGGGCAGCAGATTGAACTGGGCATCGGTGATTGGTACCTTCTTGGTGCTCGCGCTGATCTCTGACGCCCTGTGGTTCGTGGCCAGGCAGAGTACAACACAGACTGCTGCGCATTACCATGAGCTTGCCTAT
>JAKJAE010000001.1:17014-22802 GCA_022707665.1 Chloroflexota bacterium | reverse complement strand
ACGGCAACGATCGTGCTCCGCCCCGCGGTTGGATCTCTCACGCTGGATGCCCTCTCAGACTCGCCCAGCCTCGCCGAAGCTGCTATCCGGACACTGCCCGGCGAGGAGCTGGTCGAGGAGTTCGTCGAGGGCGAACGTGCCCGCCTGACGTTGAGCAGGCGCAGTGGCCCTATGGGTAGCTACCGCGTGGACGACGACGCCTGGAACGTCTCAATTGGCAGCGATATCCCCACGGACCTGACGGTAGACTTGGGCGCGGGACAAGTAGTCCTTGACCTGCTGGATCTCCAGACAGAGCTGGTGAAACTCGATATCGGCATCGGAAAGGCACAGGTTGCATTGCCATCCGGGGCGGATTCGAACATCGTAGTCGATGGTGGTGTCGGCGCCCTTACCGTTCTTGTCTCTCCAGACGCCGGCGCGCGCGTGACTGTCGACGCCGGCATGGTCACCCGATCGATGCCACCCGGCTTCGCTCGCTCGGGTGACACGTATACGTCACCCAATTACAGCAACGCCGATTACCAGGTGGACCTCACCCTCAGCTTGGGTGGGGGTACCATCGTCGTCCGTGAGATCTCCTCTGCGCCTGCAGAATAGGTATGGCGTCACCAGCCAGCATTTGACACACCGACGGACCAGCGTATGATTCAAGCGGTATCTTCAAATCTTGACTGATCGGAGGGCACAGTGAAGACGACAGATGATCTCAAGGCAGCGTTCGCGGGCGAGTCTCAGGCTAACCGGAAGTACACAGCCTGGGCAAAACAGGCCGATCGGGAAGGACACCCTGGGATCGCACGGCTCTTCCGGGCCGTTGCAGCCGCCGAAACCGTACACGCCCATGGTCACCTCAAGACCCTTGGTGACATCAAGACCACCGAGGACAACCTCAAAGCCGCGATGGCCGGCGAGAACTACGAGGTTGTGACCATGTACCCGGACTTCTTGGAAGATGCGCGAGCAGAGGGTCACACGGCTGCCGAACGGTCTTTCGAGTGGGCTTGGGAGGTCGAGAAGATCCACGAGAAACTCTATGGAGCGGCCCTTGAGACCCTGCAGAAGGGCGAGGATCTGCCTAAGGCCACCTACTGGGTCTGCGGCGTCTGTGGCCATACCCACGTCGGCGATGTGCCCCCTGAGCGCTGTCCCATCTGCGGTTCGAAGGCAACGGCGTACAACCAGGTCGACTGATCACCGCTATCGGCTCCTGCCCCATCGATTAACGGAGCGCACCGTCTCGCCAACGCGTGCGCTCCATTTCATGTGAATAAGCTCACAAGAAGCGACTGTCATCGAAGAGCCCCAGCGGCTCGCACGCGAACTGCACAATTGTGCAACCTCCACAGTCCTACAGCGTAGTAATTGCGTAACACAGTTACGGACAGAATAGGGGGTCGAAGATGAATAGTCGGCACAAGAAAGTATCCTGGTTCCTGTGGCCATTTGTAGCGCTATGGGACCTCGTGGCCTGGATACTACAGGCGACAGGACGGTTGGTTGCAGCGGTTCTGGGTCTGGTTCTGATGATCGCGGGAGCACTTCTCACCGTTACGGTCATTGGAGCCATCATAGGAATCCCCCTGGTCATCTTGGGGTTTCTGCTCATGATACGGAGCATTTTCTAGGCAGCGAGCTCAATCTGAACAGGATTGAGGTCAGCAAATGGCATGCATTGGCTTGTGGGAGGGCCTGAAGAGTGCAGTATGACGCAGAGATCATCCAAACCCGGAGCCTCTCGCGCCGGTTTGGAGACACGACAGCCGTCGATGCCTTGACCCTGGATATCTACAGAGGCGAGGTCTTTGGGTTCCTCGGGCACAACGGTGCTGGCAAGACAACAACAGTGCGGCTTCTCAACGGCATTCTGGGCCCAACCGCTGGCTCATGTCGCGTTCTGGGGCTGGATCCGGTGAGTGAAGGCAGCGCGCTGCGACGCCAGACCGGTGTGCTCACCGAATCGCCATCGCTCGAGGAGCGACTGACAGCTCGTGAGATCCTCTTCCTCTACGGACGGATGTACGGCGTTGACCCAGACAGGCTGGTTGCAAGGGTAACAGTGCTGCTGGGCGAGTTCGGCCTGGAAGATCGCGCTGATGAGGTCGCGGGTAGCTACAGTAAAGGAATGCGCCAGCGCCTCGCCCTGGCGCGCACGTTGATCCACAATCCCAGCGTGCTGTTCCTCGATGAGCCCACGGCCGGATTGGACCCGGTAGGTCAGCGGGACGTGCACGAGCTCGTGGTACAACTGAGCCAGGAAAGCGGGCGCACAATCTTCCTGTGCACCCACGACCTCGTCGAAGCTCAGAAGCTCTGCCATCGTGTCGCGGTCATGCAACGCGGCCAACTCGTCGCGATGGGAACACCGGAAGGCCTCGCTCAGGAGCTCCAGCAAGGCGTACACCTCGAAATCACCACGGATGCCTGTCCACCCAACGATGCCTTGGTGGGGTTACCAGTGATCACCGACTCATCGGATAGGCTTTCAGCTTTCTCATGGGACGAGAGTACCCACACGGCAGGGGTCTGGCTGTCAACGCGCGAGGCGATCCCGAGCCTTGTCGCCGCGCTTGTCACTGCGGGAATACACATCTATCGCGTGACCCCTGTCGAGCCCACCCTAGAGGACGTCTACTTCGCCATCAACGATAGGAGCACTGGTGACCATGCCAAACACCCAACCCCGTAGATCGCAGAGCAGAAAGCTCGACTGGGGCATCGTCAACACCATCGCCAGGCGCGACCTCGCGATGCTCCTGCGCAGCAAGGGCGTTTTACTCCCCATCATCGTCCTTCCTCTGCTTCTACAGGTGGCAATGCCGGCTGCGATCGGTCTCTTGACGCCATCGATGAACGCCGCACAGGAAATGCAAGATCTACAGCGATTCTTGACGATGATGCCCGAGCAGATGAAGCGTCAGTTCGCGACCTACAACGAGGCACAGACGCTCGTGGTCTTCATGCTCGTCTATATGTTCGCGCCCCTGTTCCTGATCTTACCAATGATGACGGCAAGCGTCATCGCGGCTGGCAGCTTCGCTGGCGAGAAAGAGCGAAAAACACTCGAGCCCCTGCTTTATACGCCGGCTACGGATACTGAACTGATGCTCGGCAAGGTGCTGAGCGCCTGGATACCGGCCATCGTCGTCGGCAGTGTAGGGTTTCTGATCTACAGTATCGTCGTCAACCTGGCCTCTTGGGAAACGATGCAACACGTGTTCTTCCCAACTGCGATGTGGGGAGTGCTCATCGTCTGGCTGGCTCCGGCCGCGGCGGCCCTTGGACTGGGGACGATAGTGCTAGTGTCCTCCAAAGTGAGCACATTCCAGGATGCTTCACAACTCGGTTCCACGGTCGTTCTACCTGTCATCCTGCTGGTTGTGGGACAGGCAGCGGGCGTGCTCTACCTGAGCCCCGGCCTGGTTTTCGCCATAGGTCTCGTTCTGTGGGCAGTTGACGCCGTGGTCTTCTGGTTCGCGGTGAAGACGTTCCGCCGGACGGAGATCATCGCCAGACTCTAGTTCGTGGGTCACGGATTCCAGGCGATCGCGGCGCTTGGGTGGGACATCGTCCTCGCCCTCTCCTGACATAACAACCGCCGCACAGCTTGCGGAGAAGCTGTGCGGCGGTCGAGTACTCTCGCTATGCGTCAGGTTCTCAGATACCCTGAGACCACGGTCCCTTGCCAGTACGAAGCTGGCAATGCCAGCCTCTAGTGCGGTCTAGAGGGGACGAACGTCGACGGCCTTGGGGCCCTTATCGCCCTGCTCAACCGAGAACTCAACCCGCTGGTTCTCCTGAAGCGAGCGGAAGCCACTCGACTGAATGGCGGAAAAGTGGACGAAGACATCATCACCCGAATCACGGGAAATGAAGCCATAGCCCTTTGCGTCGTTAAACCACTTCACGGTACCGGTCTCTCGCTCTGCCACTGCTGTGCTCCTTAATGCTGAATGGATGTCCTGGGGCGAACCAGCTGACATATGAAAAAGAACTGCCCAGTCTCCGCAAGCCTGGACAGTCCTTCACATACAGCCATAACCTACTTCGCCCTTCGATCCACAGTATATCACAAGTCCCGATTTTCGCAAGGGATCATTGGCATACCGATTGCCTTCCCGATACAGCAATCGGGTCGCGCAACTAGAGCCGCTAGCCTGTAACGCTCTCCAGCGTCAGCGAGTGTTGCTCCTCGTCATAGTCCGCGACGATCGTGCTTCCAGGCCCGAAACGTCCCTCAAGCACTGCCAGCGCCAGCGGATCCTGCAGCCTCCGCTGGATGGTTCGCTTCAGGGGTCGGGCACCATAGACGGGATCATAGCCCTCATCAGCCAGGAAACGCTTGGCCCTTTCTGTCAGCTCAATGTCCATCTGCTGCTCTTGTAGCAGCTTTCTCAAGTTGCCCACCTGGATGTCAATGATCGCCTTCAGATGATCACGCGACAGGCTCCCGAACAGAATTACCTCATCGATGCGGTTCAGGAACTCCGGCCGGAACGTACTGTCCAGTTCCCGCAGCACTTGCGCCCGGGCAGCGTCGGGGCCAACTTCCTTTATCGACCGGCTGCCGACATTGCTGGTCATGATCACAATGGTGTTCGTGAAATTCACCGTCCGACCGTGCCCGTCAGTTAACCTTCCCTCATCCAGTAGCTGCAACAAGACATTAAACACCTCGCTGTGCGCCTTCTCGATCTCATCAAGGAGTAGCATGCTATAGGGTCGCCGCCTAACAGCCTCTGTAAGCTGCCCGCCTTCGTCATAGCCGATATACCCCGGTGGCGCGCCAATCAGACGGGACACGGTGTGCTTCTCCTGGTACTCGCTCATATCGATGCGTATCATTGCCTCTTCGGTGTCGAACAGAAAGGCTGCCAGAGCTCGAGCCAGCTCGGTCTTGCCTACGCCGGTTGGCCCCAGGAAAAGGAAGGTGCCGATAGGCCGGTGTGGGTCCTGCAGACCTGCCCGCGCTCGCCTGACGGCATTCGACACTGCCGAAACGGCCTCATCTTGCCCGACAACCCTCTGATGCAACTGGTCCTCCATACGCATCAGCTTCGCGCGTTCCCCCTCCATCAGGCGTGACACGGGGATCCCCGTCCAGCCGGATACGACGCGCGCGATCTCCTCCGGACCCACCTCGTAGTTCAGCATCGGATGGTCACCTTGAACCCTTCGAAGGTCAGCCTCCGCCTGCTGCAGCGCTTCCTGCAGCTCGTGTGCGCGCCCATAGCGCAGGCGAGCCGCCTCATCGAAGTCGCGTGTGCTCTCCGCACGCTCGATGTCCTGCTGCAGACTCTCCATGGCTTGCTGCACTTGCTGGATCTTCTCGATCTGAGCTTTTTCCTGTTGCCATTGGGCTCCCAGCGCCCGGCTCTTTTCGCTGAGATCCGCCAACTCGCGTTCCAGATCGCCGAGCCTCCGCTGGCTTGCCTCGTCCTTCTCCTTCTTCAGCGCCGTCCGTTCGATCTCGAGCTGCATTACCGCCGCTCGATTTCATCCAGCTCAGTGGGCTTCGAATCGATCTCGAGACGCAAACGCGCCGCCGACTCGTCCACCAGGTCAATTGCCTTGTCAGGCATCTGCCGCCCAGTGATATACCTGTCAGCCAGTGTTGCCGCCGCGATCAACGCAGCGTCCTGTATACGCACACCGTGATGAGTATCGTAGCGTTCCTTCACGCCTCTAAGGATGCTGATGGTGTCCGCCACATCCGGTTCGTCGACAAACACAGGCTGAAAACGCCGCTCCAATGCCGCGTCTTTCTCAATGTACTGGCGGTATTCGT
>JAKJAE010000001.1:0-16995 GCA_022707665.1 Chloroflexota bacterium | reverse complement strand
GATCGTGTGCAACTCCCCGCGGGCCAGCATAGGCTTGAGGATATTGCCGGCATCCATAGCACCCTCAGCCTTGCCTGCCCCTACCACTGTATGGAGCTCATCGATGAAGAGGATCATCTTGCCCTGGGAACTGGCAATCTCGGTGAGCACAGCCTTGAGGCGTTCCTCGAACTCCCCTCTGTACTTTGCCCCGGCAATGAGCGCCCCCATATCGAGCTGGAAGATCTCCCTATCCCGCAGACCCTCCGGGACGTCACCCCGGACGATACGTTGTGCCAGGCCCTCAGCAATGGCTGTCTTTCCAACACCCGCCTCCCCCACTAGGACAGGGTTGTTCTTCGTGCGGCGCGACAGAATCTGCATCACCCGTCGGATCTCTTCGTCGCGACCGATGACGGGGTCGAGTTTGCCCTGATGGGCCAATTGCGTGAGGTTACGTCCGTATTTCTCCAGGACGCTATACGTGTCCTCGGGCGTCTGCGACACCACCCGGCGGGAGCCCCGAATACCGGTCAGCGCGCGGAGCACAGCCTCACGGCTGATGCCTTGCGCAGCGAGGTAACGCGAGATCTCCCCGGCGGTGGTATCAGCCAGTGCGAGCAGGATGTGTTCCGTACTTATGTACTCATCCCGCAATGCCTGCGCCTCTCGGTCCGCGGCCTGCAGCACGCGCAACAGCGCCGGCGAGATCGCCACCTGTGCTGCGGCTCCCTGAGCCCTGGGCTTTCTCGCGAGCACCTGTTCCAGGTCCAGTCTCAGTCGCTGAGGATCGGCCCCAAGCGCCAAGACGATGCGTGGCACCACTCCATCAGATTGCTCCAGGAGCGCCAACAACATATGTTCCGGCTCGATCTGCGGGTTTCCACGCTCGGTAGCCATGCGTTGTGCCCTGATCAGCGCCTGCTGTGTCTTCTCTGTGTAGTTATTTGCTTCCATAGGTCACCTCCTGATGGCCCCATCTCCGGTTCGTTAGTGGCCTCTACAGAGCTGAACCTTCACTCGCGAACGAAGTGCCAGGCCCAATGGAGCCAGCATTATCAGTGTAAACGGCGGGGATTAGAGTTGCCTTAGAGATCTATCAGAAAAGCATCGGAACTGGACGCGGATTGACGCCTGCATTGGGGCATCTATAATCGGTATCATTATGCGTGCGCTGTAGCCCCACATCTCGTCATTGGCATCATAGAGGAGGACTCATTATGGCAGGCAAGCTTGCGATCGTTCCGATCGAGACCGCTGCCGAGAGGAAGCAGTTTGTCCGTTTCCAGTGGGAAGTGTACCGCGGTGACCCCTATTGGGTCCCACCACTTCTCTCGGAACGCGATGCGTTCGTAGATCCTGAGCGGCACCCATTCCACCAACACGCCAAGGTGCGCTACTTCGCGGCGAAGCGTGACGGCAAGATGGTGGGCACCATCGCCGCCATCGTGAACTACAACCACAATTACTACTGGAACGACGAGGTCGGCTTCTTTGGGCTGTTCGAGGTGCTGCAGGACGAGGAGGCCGCGCGCGAGCTTCTGCGCACCGCTGAGGCATTCCTGCGAGAAGAGGGGCTCGACACCATTCGCGGCCCCATGAACTACTCCACGAATGAGGAGTGCGGTCTGCTGGTGGATGGCTGGGATGGCCCTCCCGTGGTTATGATGACCTACAATCCACGCTACTACGTCGACTACATCGAGAACGCGGGATACTCGACTGCACAGAATCTGTTCGCATTCCTGTCCGATGTCCGCAGTGTGAAACCGGATGGAACCGGGCTCAACCCGAAACTGTTGCGGGTTGCCGAGCATGCCCGGCAACGTTCCGACGTCACGATTCGCCCCATCGATATGGCGAACTTCAAACGAGATGCGGGCTTCTTCAAAGAAGTCTACAACCAGGCTTGGTCCAAAAACTGGGGGTTCGTGCCACTCACCGACGCGGAACTCGATCATGAGATCAGTGCGCTCAAGCCGATCATCGACCCGGATACGATCTTCTTCGTGTTCAAAGGTGAGCGCCCTGTCGCCGCAGGGCTCCCCATTCCGGACCTGAACCAGGCATTGCACAGGGCCTATCCTCGCCCAGGCGTTCCCGAGTGGTGGACGATGGCCAAGATGCTGTACAACTGGAAGGTGAGGAAGAGAGTCACGACGATCCGGGCGTTTGCCGGAGGGGTGGTTGAGGAGTACCGTCCTCAGGGTCTCCACGCACTCATTATTGTCGAGACGATGAAGCGGTGTGTACCGAAGTACAAGGACATCGAGTTCTCCTGGGTCCTGGAGAGCAACCTGCCGATGCGCCAGACCGCAGCCAACATGAATGGGCGCCTTTACAGAACGTACAGGATTTACGAACGAAGCCTCTGAACTCGCAGTCCTCTGCCAAAAGTGAGCAAGCCCCAGAGACAACAGAGCGGCTCTCAATGAGAGCCGCTCTGCGCTTGTAACACAGGACTAGTGCTTCTCCGCCTAGTACTTGCGCACGATGGGCCGGTAGGAATTCGGCTGTCGAGCCAGCATGATCTGGGACTCCTCCCGCCGGTGCCGCACCTCATCGAGGTCCAAGCGCACGACGACGTATCCTTCTTCTGGCTCTTCGAGCGCCGCCATTACCTCACCCGCTGGCGATAGAACAGCGCTCTGACCTGCAAACGAATAGGACGGTTCTTCACCAATGCGGTTCGCCGCCGCGATGAAGATGTCGTTCTCATAGGCACGTGCAACGAGCAGCGTGCGCCACATGTCAGCGTCCTTGGCCTGCCACGCTGCGGGCAGCAAAATGATCTCGGCACCCCCCAGCATCAAGCTCCGGGCCATCTCCGGGAAGGTGAGATCCCAGCCCGTCATGACACCGAGCACACCGACCTCGGTCTCAATGGGCCTGATCTGGTAACCGGGGCGGAAGCTCAGTCGCTCCTCTGCCGGCAAATGCACTTTGCGGTACGTACCCGCGACTTCTCCGTCGGGCGCGATCAGGACGGCGCCGTTGTACAGAACGGTCTCAACGTCTTCCTTGACCGCCATCCCGATCAAGACGTACACGCCGAAATCGGTGGCATGCTGGCCCAGAATGTTCGTAACGGCTCCAGGGACCCGCTGCGCCATTTGCGCAAACCGCGCGCCACCCTCATAGCCGGTCACCGACAACTCGGGGAATACGATCACATCAACAGGCTGCTCCGTAGCGATTCGCGCAATCGTCTCGGACATCTTGCCAACGTTCTCCTCCATCTTGGCAAGCTCCGGACGCATTTGCACCACGGCAACTTTCAACTCACGCATTGTCTCTCCTTATGATCTCGTAGTGGGTCGGGATCCACGCAGCTGGCGAGCAGCTACTTGGGACGTCGCATATAAGCGAGGAGCGAGAACAGCTCCGGCGGCAACACCGACTCCACGCGCACTTCCTCAAGCGTCACGGGATGTGGGAACCGCATCTCGCTCAGGTGCAGAAAGATCCGGTCGGGAAGCACCGCCTGGCGTTTAGTGCCATAGACGCGATCCCCAACGATTGGGAACCCATACCAGGCCAGGTGCAACCGGATCTGGTGAAGTCGCGACGTCTGTGGTCGCACCAGGACCACGGTGTAGTCGCGGTCGTCCTCTTTGAAGTGTTGCTGACCTCGCACATAGGTAAGGGCAGGACGTCCCTCGCGCGAAGCAGTCAAGCGCTCGCGCGCGCGTTTCGCATTCCCGATAGGCTGGTCAATCGTGAATTCCCCGCGTAAGTTGCCTTCGACCAACGCTGTATAGGTCTCCGCAACGCGTTGGCGCTTCACCGATCGCCTGAGCTCCCGGTAGGTCACCTCGTCCCTGGCCACCAGGATCAACCCCGATTCGTCGTCACCCAACGTCGTAACGACACCGGCCCGCCCCACACCCCCAACGTGTGCAGACTGCGGGTAGCGCTCCTCAAGGAGTTGGGGCACCGTCGCAGAAAGCATCCCCGATAGCGTCGACCGGCGCGTCGGCCGGACAGGGATCCCAGCGGGCTTGTCAACGACCAGCACCACATCATCCTCGTAGACCACGGATAGGGCCAGCCCGGGCGGCGGCACCGCCGCCGGTGCAGGATGTGCAGCCAGCAACTGGACCTTCACCACGTCCCCGACCTCAAGGCGTTGGCCCACAGTGCGGGCTTTCTCACCGTTGACTTCAATACTGCCACCGGTCACCAGCAAGCGGATCTGGCGGCGATCTAGCGCCGGCCAGACAACCACAAGCGCCTGATCCAGACGGGTCGCCCTCTCGATCGACAGCGTTCTCTCATCAAGCACTGACAAGGGCCCCCTCACGTTCCGCGCGAACAGAATCAACCAGAAGTACCACAACGCCGGCAACGATAGCCGCATCGGCTAGGTTAAACACCGGCCAGGTCGCCAGCGGCCACACGTTTGCGTCGATGAAGTCGACCACGTGGCCACGCAGGACACGATCGCACAAGTTACCCACAGCGCCACCCGTGACCAGCCCCAGGGCTCCGTGAAGCCAGAGAGCATCAGCAGGGAGAGAGCGTCTGAAAACAAGGATGCCGATGATCACGATGAGTGACAGGACCGTGAACAGGCCTGAAAGGCGCGGGAACAGACCAAACGCGACGCCACGATTCTCAACGTGGGTCAGCGATAGAATCGGGGCAAGCCACCGCGCGAGTTGTGTGGTTTCATTGGGAGACAGCATTGCGACGACCCTGGCCTTTGTCACCTGGTCCACGATGAGAGCAAGGGTGGCGATGCCGGAAAAAAGGAGATGCCCCACAGTGGAAGAGAACGCCCCCGGACCTGCCCGGGTGGCCCCACCCTCTGCCGACATCATCGCCTGAGTTCACGACGTGACTGGCAATCCAGGCAATAGGCAGCCTCTGGCACTGCCTCCAGGCGGGCCAGCTCAATGCGTGCGCCACACGACTCGCAGATGCCGTAAGTTCCATCGTCGAACTTCTCCAGGGCGACCTCGACGTTGCGATAGGTGTGTTGCATCCGCTTGGCCAGACTCAGATCACGCTCTTGCTCGAAGACTTCGGTGCCAGCATCGGCCATGTGGTTGCTGTAGCCAACACCGTCCTCACGCACCTCACGCTGGACATCGTCCAACTGCCTGCGCAGCTCTTGTCTCTTCTCCTCGAGACGGCGCCGTAGTTCGGCATAGGTTACTGGCATGATCCCTCTCCCTAGTATGCTGTCTCGCAATTCTACCTGAGATCGACGGGAAGACAAGAAACCCCGTCGTGTGACACCGGTTACGGTTCTGTAATCGCTCTGTAACCGCTGCTTCTGAGGCTCACGTTACAATGAATACGAACGGGAAACGAAGCATGGCTCTGGCTCGTCAGCCGGCTTACCTGTTCGCCCATCGCATCTTGCTCAATCCGTAGAGGAGGAAGGACATGCAGAAGAAACACTGGTCGCTGATACTGGCAATGGCAATGCTGCTCAGTCTGCTCCCGCAGGCTGTCCTGGCCCAGGCTCCCAACTACTACACGTCGGTGATCGTGAGCGATGTCACTTCGGGCGCCCCCGTTGTGGGGGGAAGTTTCACGACCGACGTGAGCCTCTCGATCGTCAACAATGCAACGCCGATGTTGGGCGTGATGGGGGTCGACCTCTACCTCGGGTTCGATCCGGCTATCGTGAATGTCGATGACGCGGACGACAACCCCGCCAACGGCGTTCAGGTCAACGTGTCCACCGGGTTCTTTGGCGGTTCTGTTGTGGTCGCCAAAAACATCGTGCTTCCCTATGGAGCAGAGACGTGCCCAGGTGGCGGTTCCTGCGTCCACCTCGCACTGAGCCATACGGGTGCGCCGATCACTAACAAGACCGGCAAGATTGCCACGATCACTTGGGGAGGCCTTGCCGTAGGCCCCACCGGGCTGGCTGTCCTGACCGACACAGTTCTGGCGGATGTCGATGGCAACACTGTGCCCATCAACAGCACCTCGGTTCCTGCTATCTCAATCGTCCCGGCGGGAACGATCACCGGACGTGTTGAGGAGCAAGGCCAGACCGACTTCTCGGGTGTTAGCCTGACTGCTTACAACACCGGGGGCGGTGTGGTCGGTACGGCCACGACGGACGCGGCAGGCAACTTCACCATCACCGTTCCGCAGGGTGGCGTGTACCAGGTTCAGGCGTTTGATCACGGTTACCTCAAGGCTCAGAAGAGCAGTGTCTACGTCGTAGGTGCCACTGTCGGCATCGGAACCACGCGACTCCTCGGTGGCGACGTCAATGGTGACAACAACGTGAACATCCTTGACATCGTGGGCATCATTGGCGTCTTTGGAACCGGGGGTACAATATCCACGGACATCAACGATGACGGCACGGTCAACATCTTCGATCTGACCATTGCCGCCGGCAACTTCACCAAGGTTGGTCCAACGGCGTGGTGATCCGGAAGACTCAGTTAGGGGGATATAACATGAACAGAATCGCTCGACTCTCGTTACAGGTCTTGACCCTTGTGGTCCTGCTGAGCGCCTCGTTCACCCCGGCAATGGCTGCCTCGACCATAGTCGCAGTCAGCCCTGCAGCAGGTGCCGTGAACGTCGGGGAGACGCTGGTGGTCAACGTCACCGTCGCGGATGTGACAGCGTTGTTTGGGGCTGAGTTCCATCTGACCTTTGACGCCGGTAAGCTTGAGGTGGTCGATGCCGATCCAGCGACTGACGGGGTGCAAGTTGCCCTTGGCAGTTTCCTGAGCAATGACTTCGTTGCTCAGAACACGGCGAGCAATACCGCGGGGACCGTCGACTTCGGCGTCTCGCAGATGTCGCCTCACGGCCCAGTGAGCGGCAGCGGTGTCATCGCTACGGTCACGTTCAAGGGCAAGGCGAACGGCTCAGCCGCACTCACCTTCAGCAGCGTCCTGCTGGCCGATTCCAGTGGCACGCAGATCGGGGCGACCTTCCAGAATGGCGCAGTGACGGTCTCCGGTGGCTCAACAACGCCAGTCCCAACGACGGCCGCTCCAACCACGACCGCCACAGCCACAGCGACCACGACTCCGCCGACTGGCTGCACCGTGCAGGGGTACCATGTCGTACGCGCTGGCGAGACACTCTACTCGATTGGTCGGGCGTACGCCACGCTGCCCAACAAGATCGCCTCCTGCAACGGCATCGTGAACGTGAGCCGGATCTACGTCGGGACCAAACTGGCCATCCCAGTCGCACCGTGGTCTCCGATTCCGGCTGGTCCTGTCGCAGTGAAGCAGTTCACCCCTGGCGGCACAGTGCCAACTCCGGATCCTGTCACCCCTACTCCGGTGCCGGGCTGCCGGTACTACCACACTGTGGTGCGGGGTGACACTCTGACAGCCATCGCCGTACGCTACGGCGCGAGCGTGTGGGCCATTGGCCGGGCCAACTCGATCTACAATCTCAACCTGATCTATCCAGGCCAGGTTCTCTGCATCCCTTAGCTTCCCACGGGTTGTAACTCTGCAGTCGGCGCCGCTGCCCAGTAGGGCAGCGGCGCTGTTACTATCGTAACGCAGCCGTAACTCTCAGCCCGACCCCGACGACATACAACAGGCGGTTAGGGCGTTCGTCGGCCGTATAGGTAAACGGATACGCCGGGGTAGTGCTGCTGATCCAGCCCTTCCATCGCGATGTCCAGCCACCCCTTCACGAGCTCTCGGTCATCCCATAGGGCGACCTCGGAATACACCAACCAGACGCGATCGTAACCGCCCACAAGCCCGGCTAACTCGCGCGCCACGTAAGTGCCATTGACACGATAGCTGCCATCCGGCTCACGCCAGTTGGTGAAGGGCGCTTCGGCCCACACTCCCAGAGCATCCCCTGCATACACCTCGTAGACAAGACGGTTGTAGGGGATCTGGAACAGCAGCAGGTCATCCGGCCCACGCATCCGCGTCACATAGTCCGCCGCTTGCTCGAATTGCGGCTTGATCGGATCCGTAGCCTGGACCGCAAGGCCATGCACGGAGTATGCCAGGAGAATGCCCAGCCCAATGAGGCCCAGAGGGCGTCCGAGACGCCCTAGGCCTGCTGCAACCAGCGCATAGAAGGCTGGCACTGACCAGATCAGATATCTGTCGGTGAAGATCGGACTCCACAGTGACACCAACCAGATACCCAGAAGTGGTACAGCCAACCAGACAACAAGGCGCAGCGCCACCGAGGCTCGCCTGGCAAACAAGGCCACAAAGCCGAGAACGGCCACAACACCAGCTACGCTCATGCCCAGAGCCAGGCCTAGCCGTGTTCCCCAGGTTCCCTGGCTGATGCCCATGCTCCATCCGTTCAGCAATGCAGCGGCCATCTGCCCCAGACTGCGTTCCGGGAAGCCTGTCTCGCGTGGTACAAAGGCGAGGGCAGCCTGCCAACGCAGCAGCGGCAGATAGGGCAAGCTCAATCCCGCCAACGTCAGAAGCCCACCAACCCATGCTCCGGGAGCTCGACGAGGATGCAGCCAGAACCAGAGCACGAGCACCGGTATCAGCAACGCAGCCAGAATATGGCTGTACACGGCAAGTGTCGTCACGAAAAACACCAGCCACCACCAGCGTCCGCGACCCGTCTCCGCACCCTGGGTGGTTCCATAGAGTGCCAACATCACGAGGAAAGGTACCCAGGTATACATCTTGATCTCCTGGGCATACCAGACCATATAGGGTGACACGGCTACAAGGAGCGCTACCGTAACAGCGTGTCGACGCCCGATCAGCAAACGCCCGAGCACGTAAGCGGTACTGATGGACAGGACACCAAACAACACCGACAGATAGCGCATCGAATAGACGGTATTGCCTGTGGCCGCAATCCATGCCCTGAGAAGTAGCGAGTAGAGCGGACCATTCCACCCCGGACGCGTCAGGTTGCCCAAAAGCTCATCCAGGGAGAAATAGGCGAAACGCCACTGGTCGACCTCATCACGCCAGAGACCCTGGGATAGAATCGGCAAGGCCCGCGCGCAAAATCCAATCCAGAGCAAGCCCACAACGATCCTATCGTGCACTGCGGATACCTTGTGCCGATCTGGATGATCTATGGCCATTGGCAGCGACTCCCCCGGACACTATAATACATGTATCTGGTGAGGCAATCACACTGAGGAGGTAGGATGAGGTACCAGGAATTGGCGGTACTGGCCGAGTTCACGTATACGATCCCCGCTTTGAGTCGTGGCTATGCGG
The DNA here is from genome assembly GCA_022707665.1 of Chloroflexota bacterium. Classification (GTDB taxonomy): domain Bacteria; phylum Chloroflexota; class Anaerolineae; order B4-G1; family SLSP01; genus PWVB01. The sequence goes on along the minus strand of JAKJAE010000001.1, from coordinate 7,843 downwards.
ACCAAACACTCTACGTGAACGTGGGTCACGACCAGATTGTGGCGCGCCCCGTCTCCGACGACATGAAGGAGCGCTTTGTCGGAGGACGTGGCTTTGATCTCTGGTTGCTTTGGCATGCCGTCAATGACGCGACCCGCTGGGATAGCCCAGAAAACGAGATCGTCATCAGTTCGGGCCCGTGCGGTGGAACATCGCAATACCCTGGATCAGGGAAGTCGATAGCCGCCACCATATCACCTCTGACAGATATCGTCATCGACAGCAATGCCGGCGGGCACTTTGGCCCTTATCTTAAGTTCGCCGGTTGGGACGCGATCGAACTCCAGGGGCTAGCTGAGCGTGATGTCATCGTGACCATTGATGCAAGCGCCGGCAGGGGCGGTGAGGGACGTGTCAGGATCATTGAGGTTCCCGACGATTGCCCCGTCGACACGCACGTCCTGGGGCACTGGATCAATAGCACGTTCGCTGCCTCCGAATCGGATCGCCAGTTAATGGCCTTCGTATCCACCGGTAGCGGATCCAGGGCTACGCGAATGGGCTGTCTCAACTTCAGCCTCTACGATCGAAAACGGCGTGACCTCCGGTACAAGCAGGCCGGACGTGGCGGGATCGGCACTGTCTTCCGTCACAAACGGATTCGCGCCGTTATCGTACACACGACACCATTTGGTGCCGATACCAATGGACCTGCCGATCCTGCCCGCATCGCCCGAACGGGGGCCGACATGCGCCAGGAGATAACGCGTTGGGACCCTGTGCAGAACCGTATGCGCAGCCGGGGCACCTCCTATCTCGTCCAGATCATGAACGACTATGACCTGCTGCCGGTCAAGAACTTCCAGTTCGGCACGCACGAGGACGCCCCACAGATCAGCGGAGATGTATGGGAACAGCGTTTCACCCAGAATATGCCCGACGGCTGCTGGTATGGCTGCACCCTCGCCTGTGCCCATGCTGTGGACAACTACCGTGTTCAGACAGGACCCTATGCCGGAGGCTGTGTCATCGTCGATGGGCCCGAATACGAGACGATCGCTGGCGTGGGAAGCAACTGCGGTATCTTCGACCCGGCGGCTATCCTGGAGATCAACTTCTACTGCGACACCTATGGCATTGACACGATCTCATTTGGCACTTCGATGGCCTTTGCTATGGAGTGCTTCGAAGCCGGTGTGCTGACAGAGGACCTCACCGGAGGCATCGATCTGTCCTTTGGAAACGCAGACGGGGCACTGGCTGTGCTCCACCAGATGGCAGAAGGCGTCGGTTTCGGCTTGATCCTCGGACAGGGGATACGCAGGATGAAGCAGATATTCGTGGAACGCTTTGACGCCGATCCATGCTTCGTTGATGACATCGGAATGGAAGCCAAGGGACTGGAATACTCCGAGTACATGACCAAGGAATCCCTCGCCCAGCAGGGGGGCTACGGCCTCACCAACAAGGGACCACAACACGATGAGGCCTGGCTTATATTCATGGACCAGGTCAATAACCAAATCCCGACATTCGAGGACAAGGCCGAGGCTCTGCACTACTTCCCGATGTGGCGAACCTGGTTCGGGCTGTGCGGCTTCTGCAAGCTCCCCTGGAATGACGTAGTCGATCCCGAAAATGCGCTGTCTGTCGACCCCGCCAAGGTCCCTCACCACGTCGAGAATTACATCCAGATCTTCTCGGGTGTGACAGGTCACGAAGTGACCGCTGACGACCTGATCCGCATGTCCGAACGGGTGTATAACCTGCAGCGCGTGTTCAACCTCCGATTGGGCAAGGGCCAGCGAGACCACGACCGTGTGCCGTACCGCTCTCAGGGACCGGTCACACCCGCTGAATACCTCTCTCGCCAGGATCGCTATGACCGGCAACTGCGCGACTGGCTAGGCCTGGACCCCAACACGATGACGACTGAAGAGAAGCTAGCCGCGCATCGTGAGCATCGTACTGACCAGTACGAACGGCTGATTGATGCCGTCTATGCCCGCCGCGGCTGGACATCCAATGGGATACCTACACCTGACACGTTGCGGGCGCTGGACCTCGCCGATGCTAGTATCCTCGAGGTCGTCCAGCGATACCTGTGAGTAGCCCGACTACTCCGCCCACCATAACGGTCAACCGCCGGGAGTCCATTGTGTGGACTCCCGGCATGACTGTGCGTGATATCATCCAGCAGATGAACTACACCTATCCTCAGTTGGTTGTCAGCGTCGACGGCACGGTGGTGCTGAGCGATGCCTATGCATCGACGGAAGTGCCCGCCGACGCAGATGTGCGTATAATCCACCTGATGGCAGGAGGCTGACACGCCAAGGAGGCGTGAGCAATGAATGCACCTTGGCTGATCATGGGTTTCAAGATCTTCATTCTGGTAGGAATGCTCCTGAGCTGGATCGGTACGATCATACCGATCTTCCCGGGACCCACAGTGATGTGGGTCCTGGCCCTGGTCTACGGTATCGTCCAGGGATTTGGCACGATCGGGATCATTGTGTTCGTCCTCATCACCCTGCTGACGGTTGCTTCCTGGCTCACCGACAATGTTTTCAGCATCAAGGGAGCACGCGAGGGTGGCGCATCGTGGTCGTCGGTAGCCATCGCGTCCATCGCGGGCCTCATTAGCAGCCTCTTCTTGACGCCCATCGTCGGGGTGCTGGTCACGTTGCTGACGCTGTACCTGATAGAGTTCAGCAAACGGCACGATTCCGATCAGGCGATGCAGGCGACGAAACAGATGCTTCTTGGATGGGGATGGGCCACCGTCGTACGCCTGGGCTTGGGCTTCATCAGCCTGGCACTTTGGTCAGCCTGGGCCTGGCTCTAGTCCGCCTGGAGACAGCAGAGCACCACGGCACAACGGTCTCGGAGCCCCACGTGACAATTCACCACGAACCACACCGAACCATCCGCTACGTTCTCGAGGGAGTCGCCGTATTGCTCATTGCCGTGCTGGCCTCCATCGCCATCGCGATGCACGTGAGCCGCCCCCCCATCGGGTACTCCCAGGAGACTGCCTCTCTTGGCGTCACCGTGCGGGCACGCGTTCAGCAGGTCCTCGAGGAGTCCAACTCGTTGGGAGAGGATGGGCTGATCATGGTGAACCAGAAGCTCGAGGTTCGCATCGTGAGCAGAGGTGAGCACCAGGGAGAAGTCGTCATACTCGAATACAACGGAAGTGGCCCTACTCTCAGCGCCGTCCGCTTCCGCCCCGGCAGCCAGGCACTCGTGATGATTTCGACCGTTCCGGATAGCACGAACGCAGAAGGTCGCACACTTTACCAGGTGGCTGACCACGTACGCCTCGTGCCCCTCGCGCTGATCGCTGCCAGCTTCGGTGGCGTGATCGTGGTGATCGGACGGTGGAAGGGCGTCAGGGCTCTCGTGGGTCTGGCACTCAGCGGGCTCCTGATTGGTGGCTTCGTCATCCCCCAGATCCTGGCGCACCGGGATCCGGTGGTGGTCGCACTCGTCAGCACCGGTCTGCTTCTGGCCATCACCCTTTATCTCATCCAGGGTTGGAACGTCACCGGACACACAGCCCTCGTGGGTATGCTGGTGAGTCTCCTGGTGACAGGACTCCTGGCAATGCTGGCCACGAAGGTGGCTTACCTCACTGGATTCGGTTCGGAGGAAACGCTCTTCTTGAAGGCCGTGGGAATTGGGGTGCAGATGCGGGGACTGCTCCTGGCTGGCATGGTTCTGGGCGCCGCTGGCGTGCTGGACGATGTCATCATCGCCCAATCCGTGGCAGTCTTCGAGCTCAGCGCCACGGATCCATCACTGCGACCGCGCGCCCTCTACGAGCGCTCGATGCGGATCGGAGTGACCCACCTCGCATCGATGATCAACACGCTGGTGCTGGCCTATGCAAGCGGCGCCCTTCCCCTGCTGATCCTCTTCTATATCTATCCAGAGCCCTGGTACCTCACGATCAACCGCGAGCTCATCGCCGAGGAGATCATCCGTGCACTTGTAGGCAGCACGGGCCTGCTACTGGCCGTACCTCTGACCTCAGCCATCGCGTCCTGGGTGGCCCCCCATTTTGCCACCTCTTCACCAGAACGAAAACAGTAGATCGCCTAGGACCGCGAAATCACGGTTTGGTGAGTGTCTATCCTCTGCATGCCCCCCTAAGCCGCCGCGACGACGTCGGCCACAGCAGTCAGAGTACGCTCGATGTCTTCATCGCTGATCCAGCAGTGCGTGACAGCCCGGAATGAGCGCGGCCCCCGATTCGGCAGCAGGATGCCGCGAGTGCGGAGGGCAGTCGCAAGCCCGGCGCCATCGAGAGGACACGAAGCGTCGAGTGAGAAATAGAGGATGTTCGTGTGAGTCGGCCCCACGCTGATGCCTGGCAAAGTGGCCAGGCCCTCAGCCAGGCGGCGTGCCCGGGTATGGTCATCAGCTAATCGATCCACCATTGTTTCCAACGCCACGATGCCAGCAGCAGCCAAAATGCCTGCCTGGCGCGTCCCGCCGCCGAGCACTTTGCGAGCGCGGCGCACACCATCGATGAAGGGCGCAGTCCCACACACCACCGAGCCCACCGGAGCAGCTAACCCCTTGGAGAGACAGAAAGTCACCGAATCGACATCGCTGACGAGCGTCTTGACGTCGACCCCCAGGGCAATAGCCGCGTTGAAAATGCGCGCGCCATCGACGTGGACTTGCAGACCGTGACGATGGGCCAGCGATGTAACCGCAGCTACGTATTCTGGCGACAGTGGCGTACCGTGGCAGGCGTTGTGCGTGTTCTCCAGGGACACCAGACGCGTGCGAGGCTCATGGATGTCCCCCCCTCGGATCGCGCCCTCGATGTCATCGAGACGTAGCGTCCCATCCGCCTGATTCGGCAAGATGCACGGCATGATGCCACCCAGGGCCGCCATCCCGCCCTGCTCGTGCAGGAATGTGTGGCTCTGATCGCCGATGATGGCCTCGTCGCCTCGACCACAATGGGCAAGAAACGAAGCGAGGTTTCCCATCGTCCCGCTGCTGACGAAAAGGGCAGCCTCCTTTCCCAGACGGTGCGCGGCCATTTCCTGCAACCGATTCACCGTCGGATCCTCGCCATAGACATCATCGCCCACCTCAGCCCGGGCCATGGCCTCGCGCATCTCAGGCGTGGGATGTGTTACGGTGTCGCTACGTAGATCGATGATATGCATCCCCTGTCCCCCCTCTGGCAGTTCTCTTCAGTCTCCGAAGCTGGTCCCTACCAGCCGTGCAGCTTCTATCCATGGGTGGTCGAGTGGCACCACCTTGCGTCGCCCAGCCACTTCCTCAAGCGGAACCGGAACGCAGGTCTCGCCCCGGATCCCCACCATGACCCCGTACATCCCCTCCGCGATGAACTTGGCGCACGTAGTACCGAGTCTTGTGGCAAGCAGCCGGTCGGTCGGCGACGGCGCTCCCCCACGCTGCAGATGGCCCAGCGATGTCACCCGTGATTCGAGCCGGGTCAACTCTTCCAGCCGGCGGGCCAACACCATGCTGACGCTCTCAGCAGGAGAATGGTATTCCGCCGCATCGGTGTCATCTGTTGTCGCATCATCGCCGCTCTCAGGAGCCTGTTCTCTGGATACTGCTCCCTCGGACATCGCGATGATGCTGAAACGCTTGCCGGCATAGCTACGATGGAGCACCGCTTCGGCAACTCGCTCGATGTCGTAAGGGATTTCTGGAATGAGGATCACGTCAGCCCCGCCGGCAACACCCGCACCCAATGCCAGCCAGCCCGCGTTATGTCCCATGATCTCTACGATAATCACACGGTGATGGCTCTCCGCGGTGCTATGCAGGCGGTCGATCGCTTCGGTCGCGATCGCCATTGCGGTGTCAAAACCGAAGGTCACATCAGTGCCCCAGACATCGTTGTCAATCGTCTTGGGCAGCGTGATGACATTTAGACCTTCTTTCATGAGGCGCCGCGCATTCTTGGCCGTCCCCCCACCCCCAAGGCAGACCAGGCAGTCGAGATGTTGTTGCTTGTAGTTTGCCACGGCAAAGGGGCGCATGTCAATCGTCCCCAGTTCGCCTGCCGGCATCTGGTGTGGCTTATCGCGACTGGTCCCCAGAATCGTTCCGCCCAGGCTCAAGATGCCCGATAGCCGGGATGAATCCAGCCTGATAAAGCGGTTCTCCACCAGCCCGCGGAATCCATCAAGGTACCCGATCACTTGAATATCCAGCGAATTGGCAGCCTTACCGACGCCGCGGATGGCTGCATTCAAACCTGGACAATCGCCGCCAGACGTCAACAACCCCACGAATTTCTTTACCATCCCCCCCCCCTTCTGCGCCCGTGAGACCGAACCCAACACACGACCTTCCAGCACTCCAGACAATCCCGCTGATTGTAGCTTGACCATCAAGTACAGCAACCACTTGACGATGGGCGACAACCCCCTACACTACGTGCACTTCTCGCAGGCCATCGTTACCGCGTGCCTGATATCGCCAGAACCAGGAGAGCGCCACGAAGATGACAACACCGCGCGACCGCGTTATGAATGCACTCAACCTGCTGCCCACCGACCGCGTTCCCCGTGATCTCGGGGGAATGCGCTCGACAGGCATCAGCGCTTTCGCTTACCCTCACCTCGTCGAGGCACTCGGCCTTCCACCTCGACTGACCAGGATCGAGGACACCGGGCAGATGCTCGCCGTGCCAGATCGCGATGTGCTGGATGCCCTAGAATGCGATGTCATCGCGATCTACGATGACGTGACCAACGCCTTCGACCAACCTGAGTTGTGGCACGACTACGACTTCAACGGACGGCTTGCGGCTCAGGTCAAATACCCAGAGGCCTTCAGCGTCCTTCCCGATGGAACCATCGTCCAAGACCGCCGCCGTATGGTGCCCGCGTCCTATGTCTTCGACGAAATCCACGGAGGCCAGCCCCTGGATCTCTCGGCAGACCTGCCAAGACCGGACCTTAAGCAGGTCAAGGCTTCGCTGGAGTCATGGCGTCTGCGTGATGACCAGATCATGCAGAAGGCCAGCTTCTGCCGCCGCGTCAGGGAGTCAACGGACCGCGCCGTATTCATAAACGACGGGTCACTTGGCGCGTGGATGGGCATTGGCAACTTTGGGGGGTTGGCGATATTCCCTATGCTCTGTGTGCTCGAGCCTGATTACGTAGCCGAGTTGCACGAACTGCTGACCCTGGCCGCCTTGGACAACATACGGGCCCTCCTCCCGGAAATCCGCGATAGTGTCGACATCATAATGATGGCAGCCGATGACTGGGGGACGCAAGCTAACCTCATCGCGTCACCACGGGTCTATCGCTCGCTCTTCCTGCCCTATCACCAACGGATCAACGCCGCTGTGCACGAAATCGCGCCGGATGTCAAGTGCTTCCTTCACTCCTGCGGCGCCATCTACGACCTTATCGACCTGGTCATTGACAGCGGCTTCGATGTACTTAACCCGGTCCAATGGTCCGCTGGTGGTCATTCCTACCGCGAATGGAAGGACAAGGCACGTGGACGCATTGCGCTATGGGGCGGGGGGGTCAATGCCCAGGTCACGTTGCCATTGGGTACGGTAACTCAGGTCGAGGAGGAAGTCCGTGATGTCGTAAGGGTCATGAGCGAGGATAGCGGCTTCGTTTTCTGCAACATCCACAATATCCTCGCCGAGATCACGCCCGACAAGGTGATCGCGATGTACAGAACGGCTGGCGAGGTCAGGGCAGCATAGCTTCAGGTTGACCCGGATCTTCAACAAACAGAGAGCCCCCGGTATGATACCGGGGGCTCATCTTGGTGCCGAAGGTGGGATTTGAACCCACATGACCGCAAGGATCACTGCGCCCTGAACGCAGCGCGT
>JAKJAE010000019.1:12051-17511 GCA_022707665.1 Chloroflexota bacterium | reverse complement strand
CCCGCCTCGCCCCGGAGACCCGCGAACATCTCCTCAATGTGCTCCTGGTCGAAGAGGGCAGCAATCCGCGCGTCTCTGTCCCACGGACTCTCGGCCTGGTGCGCGATACCGAGAACCACCTCCTTATGACAGAAGGGGCGCGGTACCTCAAGAACCGCTGGCTGGCGCTCCATGGTAGCACTGACCCGCGCCACGATAACGATGCAAATGGGATGGAGCGCTGGATGCTGGCGCTGCTGGGCGAGCTGCGAACGGCAGGGCTATATGAGTTCAACTCGATTCCCTATATGGGCTATACCCTGACCGCACTGATGAACCTGGAAGCGTTCGGATCGGAAGAGGTGCGTGCGGTCGCGCGAGAGATCCTGGATCGTGAGACCTGGAGCTATGCGCTGGGCAGCCTGAGTTTCCGCCGGTACGCACCGTTCAGGCGGCAGATTGAGAAAGCGGGAATCACCAGCCTCGAGGCTGACTACCAGACATCCCTGGTTCGCACGTGGATGAGTCTTTACCCGGAGGGTGGCCAGGTTCTGCCACCAACTGGTGGACTCCACATTGCGCTCTGGGGAGCGCTACTCCCCTACCATCCCTCCGACGAGGCTGCACGATGGATCCTGGCCAAACCCGAGAGTTATTTCGTCAGGATCGGTCACGGGTTCCGCGCTTCACCGGAAATCTACAGCGGAGGACCCGGGTATCTACTGAGCGCAGGAGGTGTGCATCGTGGTCCCCGCTCGATGATTGTTGCACGCCCGATCACGTTGATGCTGGATGGCGGCAGCACCAGGAGCGGTACATCGATCAAAGCCACAGAGCTCGCCGACGTTGTGCATTTGGCAGGACCAGGCGGTGACTTTCGTGCATGGAACAACACCGGCGTCTATCGTGATCTCGCAGTAGCTGCGGGGCCTGTGCACGTGCCGGCAACGTGGCATCCAGACGCAGCCGATGCGACCTGGCAGGTCTATGTCGTGTCCGAGGATCTATCGATCGCAATCCACAGCAAGCCAACCATGGGGCTCATAGCGGTTTTTCACGAGGGTAACGCCGTCGCAGTCCTTGACGCCGTTGCTACAGAGAACGCCGATCCCGCGCTGCTTGAGCGTTCTTTCCGGTGGCCAGGCGGCCCCAAGATCAGCTACAACGTCTATGCGCCCAGGAACCGCTGGGTGATCGCCACCGAGAATTGCGAACCTCTCGACCGCGCCTTCGACAGTTGGCCGTTATTGGATGGAGAGATCGGCAACTAGTCGCGGATACACCGACCGGATTGACCCACCGGCCACAGAGTTGGGCCTCTGACCTGTCGATCGCCTCCGAACGTCTTCAGGAGACAGCGACACCAGCGACGTCAGCTTGTGCATCCGGTATCTCCAGTTCGAGCCGCCAGATGCGCGGGTGAAGCGGAATGACCAGGATGGCCAGCATATATAGAGCCCCAGCCAGGACGAACATCAGCGCGATTCCATGCCCGGGGCCCGCTCCCACCAACCATCCAAACGCCGGGATCCATGCGCCGCCCTCGGCCATCGCGGGCTCAAAGACTCGCTCAGCCAGGGGTCCGCTAGCAGCATAGGCCAATGGCATAGCCGAGTATGCCAGCACGCGGCGGATGGCAAAGACACGCCCTTGCACGGCGTGCGCGATCTTGGTCTGCCAGATTGCCTGGCTGCACCCACTGGAAATCGGCATGGCGACCATAAAGAAGAAGTTGTTGACGGCGAGGAGTGGGATCGTCAGACGCAGGCCGAACAGGAAGGTCGTCAGCCCCAACATCATCTCAGCCGCCAGGATGCCCCGGATCCGGCGCTTTGGTCCGCCCCACGCGCTCATGATCACGGTGCCGACCAGCATACCCAGACCCCCGACTGAGTTCAGGTATCCCAGCTTGTCGACCGTAGTTATGCCGAGAATGAGAGGCGTGTAGAGGGCAAAGGTGATGTTGACCAGGAAGTTTGCCGTCGCGAAGACCATAAGGAGCCCCAAAAGGCCGGGCATCCGCCGGATGACAGACCAACCATAGGCAGCTTCCCTAAAGAACGGACCCTTCACATCGTCGCTGGATGAGATCCGGGTGGGCCGGGGGAAGCGCACAGACAGCAGTGTTGCGAGGGCGACGAGATAACTGGCGACATCGATCGCCAGCACGGTCTTGAGGCCTGCAGTCACAAACAACGCACCGGCAATCGCCGGGCCTGCAAGTTGGCTGATAGCGTCGCCGATCTGCGTCATCCCGCCGGCGCGCCCCAGGTGGTGTTTGGGCACCAACTGCGCGGTTGCCGCGCTGTAGGCAGGCCATTGGAAGGTGCTGAACGCCGCATTGAAGAAGCCCGACACATACACGTGCCAGACCTGCAACTCACCGGTGAAGAGCATCACGATTATGAAGAGCGAACTCAGTGCCGCGCCTGTGTCCGCGAAGATCATCACCAGACGCCGGTCCCACCGATCGGCCAGAACGCCAGCAACGGGTGAGAGCAACAGATTTGGCAATACCCATGCGAGCATAGAAGTTGCGAAGAGCGTAGGTGAGCCCGTCGTCTCGTAGACCCAGACGCCCAGGCAAAAACTGGTGATGGCAGAGCCCAGCGTCGAGACAAGCTGTCCAGCCCAGATTATGACGAAGGTCTTCATAAGGAGTCAAAACCTCAGGTACCGACTTGTCGGGGACGTCGCTATGCAGCCTCCTGGCCCCGGGCGCAACGGAAACGAAGTATAGGCCCCGTTGGGGGATTCGGAAAGCGGCTGTTCGTGCACCCATCTGCCGCAGGCAGACACCGTGCGACCATCGCCTTCTGTGGTACTATTGGCGCTGACAACTGTGGGATCAGACGATCACGGGGAGGAGAGTCGGGCTATGACGATGACAGCGCGGGTGGCACGGCTCCGACAGGAGAGCCTGGATGCAGTCCCCACGCTCTCGACGGAACGGGCGGAACTGCTGACAGCCTACGCCGCCCTGGAGCGGCGAGAGCTCTCAGCCCCGGTGCGGCGTGCGCAGGCCTTCCGCTACATGATGGAACATCGCACCATTTGCATCAATGACGGCGAACTGATCGTCGGCGAAAAAGGTCCGGCACCCAAGGCTGCCCCGACGTTCCCCGAGTTGTGCTGCCACTCGCTAAGGGATCTGGACCTCCTCGATGCGCGCGAGAAGATCCCCTTCAAAGTCAGCGCTCAAGCCCGCGCGGTCTACGCCGAGACCATCATCCCCTTCTGGCAAGGGCGAACGATGCGCGAGCGGATCTTTGCAGAGATGACCGATGCGTGGAAAGATGCCTACGATGCCGGCATCTTCACCGAGTTCATGGAGCAGAGGGGGCCTGGCCACACGACGCTGGACGACAAGATCTACCACAGAGGACTGCTCGACCTCAAGGCAGACATTGCTACAGCACTCTCAAACCTGGACTTTCTGCACGATCCTGGCGCGTACGACAGACAGGAGGAACTGAGGGCAATGGCGATTGCGGCCGACGCCGTGATCCGCTTCGCCGAACGCCACGCCGAGCGTGCGCTTGAGCTCGCGAACATTGAGCAGGATCCGATACGACAGGCGGAGCTCCAACGCATCGCCGAGGTGTGCTCGAGGGTACCTGCGCACGCCCCGCGCGACTTCTGGGAGGCGCTGCAGACCTATTGGTTCGTGCATCTTGGCGTCACGACGGAGTTGAACCCCTGGGATGCCTTCAACCCAGGCAAACTCGACCAGCACCTTGCTCCATTCTACGAGAAGGGCCTGGCGAAGGGTACCCTGACCCGGGAATCAGCTGAGGAGCTCCTTCAGTGCTTCTGGATCAAGTTCAACAACCAACCGGCCCCACCCAAGGTTGGCGTGACGGCAGAGGAAAGTGGCACCTACACTGACTTCGCGCAGATCAACTGTGGTGGTGTGACACCTGATGGTGGTGACGGCGTGAATGCCGTTACCTATCTGATCCTCGACGTTATCGAGGAGATGCGCCTCCTGCAACCCAGCTCCTCCGTCCAAGTGAGCAAGAAGAACCCCGATGCCTTCATCCGCCGGGCTGGTAAGATCATCCGGACAGGCTTTGGGCAACCGTCGATCTTCAACACAGATCTGGTCATCGCCGAGATGCTGCGCCAGGGGAAGCGTCTTGCCGATGCACGCTGCGGTGGAACGAGCGGCTGCGTTGAGACAGGCGCATTCGGCAAGGAGAACTACAACCTGACGGGCTACTTCAATATGCCCAAGGTTCTTGAGCTCGCGCTTCACAATGGGATCGACCCACGCACGGGCAAGCAGCTTGGGCCGCAAACAGGGGATCCCCGGAGCTTTGCAGCGTTCGATGATCTCTTCGCCGCGTTCGAACGGCAACTGCTTTACTTCATCGATGTCAAGGTCCGCGGGAATGCCGTCATCGAGCGCCTCTACGCGCGCAGCATGCCGGTTCCCTTCCTCTCACTCCTGATCGATGACTGCATCGCTAGGGGAAGAGACTACCACGATGGAGGGGCGCGTTACAACACCAGTTACATCCAGGGTGTGGGCCTGGGGACGATGGCGGATGCGCTCTCGGCCATCAAGTTCCACGTCTATGATCAGAAGACCCTGACGATGGAGGCCCTGTTGGAAGCGCTGGAAGCGGATTTCGGTGGGCACGAGCGAATACAGCAACTCCTGCTCAACCGAACCCCACGTTACGGAAATGATGATGACTACGCGGATGCGCTCATGATGCGGGTCTTCGAAGCCTATTACCGCGCGGTTGACGGGCGTCCCAACACAAAGGGAGGTCAGTACCACATTGACCTGTTACCCACAACGTGCCACGTCTACTTCGGGTCGGTGACCGGCGCAACGCCGGACGGGCGCGAGGCCGGCAGGCCCCTATCAGAGGGCATCTCGCCCGTTCAGGGGGCTGACCGTGAGGGCCCGACGGCAGTCATCAAGTCGGTGGCCAAAATGGACCAGGTGCGGACGGGCGGCACACTCCTGAACCAGAAACTAACGCCGCGCCTGCTGGCGGACGATGCCGGGCTGGAGAGCTTCGTGCGACTCGTGCGGACCTATTTCATGCTGGATGGACATCACATCCAGTTCAACGTCGTCGATGCGGCAACATTGCGCAAGGCGCAAGCAGATCCCGAGGCATACCGCGACCTCATCGTGCGGGTGGCCGGGTACAGCGACTATTTCTGTGACCTGAGCCAGGCGCTCCAGGATGAGATCATTGCCCGCACAGAACACGAGGTCTTCTAGGCCAACTCCTCCATCTCACCCGTCACCATAAAAACCGTGCGCTCGCAGATGTTCGTCACACGGTCTGCAGCGCGTTCCAGGTTGTGCGCTGCCCAGAGAAGGTAGTTGGCCTGCTGAAAGCACGCAGGGTCCGAGAGGATGTAGGTGAGCAGTTCGCGGTTCACCTGGTTGTACAAGTCATCGACCTCATGGTCACGATCAGGGATGGCTCGTGCAACCGCAACGTCGCGTGACAC
>JAKJAE010000019.1:4126-12041 GCA_022707665.1 Chloroflexota bacterium | reverse complement strand
TGGCCGCCATAGCGGGAATCTGGGGCACTGGTGGCAGTACGACGCCGGTACCCACCAGGCACGCGATCTTGGCGATCCCCTTGGCATAGTCGCCGATGCGCTCCAGTTCCGTAACAACCTCCAGGACCGCACCCAACACACGGAGGTCGCCGGCCACCGGTTGGTGTAGTGCGATCAGGCCCAAAGCCAGTGCCTCCAGTTCAAAGCGCCTCGTGTTGATCTCCTGGTCGTGCTCGATGATCCTCCGGCACCCGGAAAGATCGCGCTTCTTCAGGTAGCTCACAGAAGCCATGATTGCATCCTCGACCATGCTGCCCAATGTAAGCACCTGGTCTAGGAGTTCGTCCAGTTCGCGGTAGAAGGTTGTTCTGGTCTGCATTCCCTATCCCTATTCACCCCACGCGCCAGCGGTGGTACCGTAAGATCCCAGCATCGCCCAGAAACATGGGGGCTGCAAGATGGACAGCTGGCTGACCGGATCGTAGCTGCTTGGGGTTAACGGCGCTTTTCTGAGCCGTTAACAGGCTGTTAAGCAGGTCCCGTGGACTATCGATACAGAGTCAGTCCGCATCACAAACAGCCATCGTTAAACACCTCTTAACATCCCGCAAAACCTCTGTTAAAGGCCCACCCGTATTCTATGCTTGGTCAAAAGGCCAACCCGTGGCCGAATCTATATGCACAAGTCTAGGATACTTGGAGGAGGATCATCGTGAGACGGAATCAGTTCGTTCGCGCGGCTATGTTTGTGGTGGCATCGTTGCTTGCTACGGCTTGCGCCACTCAGACAGTAGCCCCCACAATCGCACCAACACCGGCGCCCACAATAGCAGCAGTCGCAGACCCGACCGCAGTCCCTGAGACGTCGGAGCCCGCCGCGGCCCCGCAGTTGCTTCCCGAGGTCAACCCGCTCGAGGTGACTGGCGATATCGTCACAGCAGGGAGTTCCACCGTATTCCCCCTTGCCGAGCGTATGGCCGAACGCTTCCAGGATGAAGGCTACGCCGGCAATATCACCATCGATAGCATCGGCAGCGGTGGTGGCTATGAGCGCTTCTGCGTCACCGGCGAGACCGATATCGCCAACGCCAGCCGCGCGATCAAGGATGAAGAGGTCGCCTCGTGCGAGGCCATCGGCCGTACGCCGATCGAGTTCCGCGTCGGCACCGATGCCCTTGCGGTCGTTGTCAACAAGGACAATGACTTCGTCACCGATGTCACCAAGGAAGAACTTGCAGCCATCTTCTCAGATGCCGCCACGAAGTGGTCCGATGTGCGCGCCGAGTGGCCTGCTGAGGACATCCTGCGCTTCATCCCTGGGACCGACAGTGGCACCTTCGACTACTTCGTCGAGGAGATCTTCGACGAGGATGAGACACCCCACCTGAGCGCTGCCAACACACAGCTCAGCGAGGACGATAACGTACTGGTGCAGGGCGTACTGGGCAGCCCCTACGCCATCGGCTACTTCGGGTACGCCTACTACGCTGAGAACGCCGACGCTCTCAACATCCTCTCCATCGAGAGCGTTGCACCCACCGCTGAGAACGTTGACAACAACAGCTATCCGCTGGCACGCCCCCTCTTCATCTACTCCGATGCCAAGATCATGCAGGAGAAGCCACAGGTGGCGGCCTTCATCAACTTCTTCCTGACCTTCGTCAATGAGGAAATCGTCGATGTCGGCTACTTCCCTGCCAGCACCGAAGCCCTCACCGCTGCACAGGAAGCCTGGATCGCTGCTATGGCCGAGTAAGCCCCGAGGCAAACGAGCCAATGGAATTGCGGTTGGACTCCCCTCACGCGCCCACAACGCGTGAGGGGACTCCCTTATGGTATAGAGAGAAGATCATGACATGGTGGCTATGACGAACGAGAAAGACGCAACAACCTTGGGAGTAGCCAGCGAGCGAGCGACGCTGGCCGCCCTGCGGAAGCGACCCCGCATCAAGGAGACGCTGATTCAGGCATTCCTCTTTGTCTGCGGCGCCCTATCCATCCTAATCACGATCGGGATCGTCTACGAACTGGGCAAAGAGTCGGCGCTCTTCTTCACACGCAAGCAGTGGGAGCAGACTAACAAAGCGATTGCCTGGGACATGGACGCCGGCGGGACTACCGTTGACGTCACGACGTCAGGCGCCGCGCTCAGAGTGGATGATCTGATCCTGTTGAACCAGGAGATGATGCGCGTGGTTTCCATTGAAGGGACTCGGCTCACAGTTGAGCGAGGCATCGATGGCACGGTGAGCATGGCGCACAGCAAGGACACCCCCATCCAGGTGGCAACGGAGGTGACGCTGCGGGAGTTCTTCGGCACTACAGAGTGGAACCCCCAGATTGGACGCTTTGGCATCTGGGCCCTCGTCAATGCCACCATGATGACCTCACTCATTGCCCTGGCCGTTGCCCTTCCTCTTGGCCTGAGCGTAGCGATCTATCTTAGCGAGTACGCATCAGAAAAGGCTCGAGCGACGCTCAAGCCGATTCTGGAAGTTCTTGCCGGGGTGCCTACGGTTGTCTACGGATACTTTGCTCTCACGTTCATGACGCCTCTGCTCCGATCGATCATCGGTCAGGACATTGTTGAAGTCTACAACACCGCATCAGCGGGCCTGGTCATGGGGATCCTGATATTGCCCATTGTCAGTTCGATGAGCGAGGATGCACTTAGCGCTGTACCCAACTCACTGCGCGAGGCTGCCTACGGACTGGGCGCGACGAAACTGGAAACAGCGCTGAAAGTCGTCGTGCCAGCGGCCTTCTCCGGTATCGCGGCCGCCTTCCTCGTGGCTGCATCCCGGGCCATTGGCGAGACGATGATCGTGGCTGTCGCCGCGGGCGCAGGTCCAAACTTCACGTTCAACCCCTTCAGAGCAGCTGAGACGATGACAGGGCATATCGTCCGGATTAGCGGCGGCGATCTAAGCTACAACTCACTGGACTACAACAGCCTGTTTGCGATTGGTCTCATGCTGTTCTTCATGACCCTTGGGCTCAACGTCGTCAGCCAGCAAATCGTCAAACGTTTTCGGGAGGTGTACGAATGAGCGGCGATCGCGGGCCTATGGCTGGGACACGCCTGACACGGCGTTATAAGGTCGCTGCCCTATGGCGGAACGTTTTCAGGGCCTCTACCGTTGTTGGCATTATCGTGCTAGGACTCCTCCTCATCAACATCGCCAACAGCGCCTTTGGCTACGTCGCGGTAACCAACAGGGTTGACCCGGGAGACCTAGTCGCAGAGGATCGCGCGCTGGAGGATCTGGACCATGCTGAGCTCGTAGCGATCCTGGAGGTGAACATCTCAAAGGGGCTGTTCCGGAAGCTAGCGAATGAAAAGCCCTTTGCCGAGCGAGAGAGAGCGGAGGTGTTGGGCCTCATCTATGAGAATGTGGTCAAACCCGAAGTTGCCAAGCAGTGGACGCTCCTCGAGTCCATTACGAAGCGTAGCGAAATCGTCGCTGAAGCTACAACGGCCTATCCCTCAGCCACCCTTCGTTTCGAGAGCTGGTTGGATGTCGCGTTCATAACCTCACCGCAATCCTCGGATGCGGTGAAGGCTGGAATCCGCACTGCCCTACTCGGATCACTGTGGACCATAGCGATTGCCATCGTCTTCGCGTTCCCCATTGGCGTTGGGGCAGCGATCTACCTTGAGGAGTATGCAGACCACGCGCGCCCAGCAGCGCGCGCCATCAACCAAGTCATCCAGACCAACATCAGCAACCTGGCCGGGGTGCCTTCGATTATCTATGGCATTCTGGGTCTGGCAGTGTTCGTGCGCGTTCTGGAGCCCCTCACAAGTGGCGCAATCTTTGGCCTCACCGATTCGACGACGGCCAACGGGCGCACGATCATCTCGGCAGGTCTGACCTTGGGCTTGCTCATCCTGCCCCTGATTATCATCAACTCACAGGAGGCGATCAGGGCGGTGCCGAACTCACTGCGTGAGGCCGCCTTCGGGCTGGGCGCAACACGCTGGCAGACAGTATGGAGCCACGTCCTGCCGAACGCTATGCCAGGAATCCTGACTGGCACGATTCTATCAGTCTCACGAGCCATGGGTGAGACGGCGCCCCTTGTTGTCGTCGGCGCATCGACCTATATCACCGCCGATCCGAGTGAGCCATTCTCGAAATTCACAACTCTTCCTATTCAGATCTACCAGTGGACCACACGCCCACAGGACGTCTTCCGTAACATAGCAGCAGCTGCAATCATCGCCCTCTTGATGCTACTCCTGAGCATGAATGGTGTGGCGATTGTGCTGCGCAACCGATTCAGCAAACGCACCTAGGTGGCAACAACGATGGACAACGGACGGATTCACACAACCAAGCTCGACTCCTGGCAGGATACCAACGTCACCTATGCCATTGAGGCCCAGGGACTGAACGTTTACTATGACAATTTCCGGGCACTCAAGAACGTGGACCTCAAGATTGAGCGCCATAAGGTCACAGCCATTATCGGTCCGTCGGGCTGTGGCAAGAGCACGGTGCTGCGAGCATTCAACCGGATGAATGAACTGTTCCGGTCAGCACGAACCGAGGGGCGGGTGCTCTTCAACGGACTGGACATCTACCACGACCAGATTGACCCTGTCGAGGTGCGCCGGCACATCGGCATGGTTTTCCAAAAACCCAACCCCTTCCCCAAGAGCATCTACGAGAACGTCGCCTGGGGTGCGCGCATCCACGGCTACCGTGGCAACATGGACGACCTGGTCTACCAGGCCCTCACACAGGCCGCGCTATGGGACGAGGTGAAGGACAAACTCGGGCAGAGCGGGCTATCCCTATCAGGTGGTCAGCAGCAGCGCCTATGCATTGCCCGTACCATCGCCACACAGCCGGAGATTATCCTGATGGACGAGCCGGCTTCAGCTCTGGATCCGATTGCGACGCTACGCATCGAGGAGTTGATGCGGGAGCTGACCAACAACTACACCATCATCGTTGTCACACACAACATGCAACAGGCAGGCCGGGTCTCCGACAATACCGCCTTCTTCTCGCTGGATGAGACCGACCGCGCCGGCGTGCTCATTGAGTATGGCCCTACCTTGAGGATCTTCTCCAACCCAGCCAGCAAGATGACCGAGGATTACATCACGGGCCGGTTCGGCTAGCCCCACGGGACTGGCCAGACCCACCAGGACTGCGGCCTCCAAGTCACGAGTAACTGCTGGGCAGCGACCTGGAATCCCTGCTGCCTCAGACCGCTCGGCACAGGAGCATGACACGTCCTGAGATCAGGGCTGCACCGGAGCTGGTACCACCTCCGGTGCAGCCGGCAAGCTGAAGTAGAACGTGCTTCCAACGCCCTCCAAACTCTCGACCCAGATACGTCCGCCGTGCCCTTGAACGATATGCTTGGCGATAGCCAATCCCAGCCCGGTGCCTTCCTGGGTCCTAGCGCGATCGGTCTTATAGAATCGTTCGAATATGCGCGGTAGGTCCTCCGAGGGAATGCCCACGCCTGTGTCTGCGACGCTGACGACAACCTGGGGACCCTCTGCGATTGCTGGATCGGCATCTCGGCGCTCCAGTGGCCCAGACTGCCCTGTTACCCCCGCAAGGCGCTCTGGTGGTTCAACGAGACGAGCGGAGAGAGTGATCGTGCCGCCTGAAGGTGTGAACTTGATGGCATTGTGCACAAGGTTGGTCACGGCTTGCTGAACCCGTTTCGCATCAGCCAGCACACGTGGCAGGTTTTCCGGAATCGCAACCGCCAATGTCACACCGGCCCGTTCTGCCTGAAGTTGCAGTCTCCTGACCGGCTTGTGGACCAACTTGGCGACCCGCGTCGGCTTGATCTCAAGTGGGACACGTCCCGACTCAATGCGAGAAAGCTCGAGAAGCTCCTCGACCAACTGGGTCAGCGAGGCCAATTCGGTCTCCATGTGAGACAAAAAGCGCCGGGCAGCGGGCGGGTCTTCGATCGCACCGTTCTGAAGCGTCTCAGCGACAAGTGATAGTGAGGCCAAGGGAGTGCGAAGCTCGTGGGAGATGTTCGTAACGAAGTCGCGACGGATCGTCTCCAACCGCCGAATCTGGGTGAGATCCTGCAACATAACCAGGTAGCGCGGCGGAGTACAGCCTTGCAGTGGGGTGATCACGGCATTCAGCAAATCCTCGTAGAGAATCGACTCCACCATCCCGGTCTGTTCTTCCCGCGAGTCATAGCAGCGATTCCAGAGGTCAATAAGCTGGTGACTGTGAGCAATCTGGGCAAAACGGCGCCCAAGAACTTGGTCGCTATCACAACGGAGGATACGGGCGGCTGCAGCGTTAATCATCACGACAGATCCCTGTTCATCCGTCATCACGACGCCGTCGGCCATATGATTGAGCACCGCCGACAAACGCGCCCGCTCGAGGTCGAGGCTCCCGACCTTCTCCTGTAATTGGTCGACCATATGATTGAACGACCGTGTCAAGGTGCCAATCTCATCGTTGGTGGTAGGCAACAACCGGCTGGACAGATCTCCAGCGGCCATCCGCTCCACGGCGTCAGTGAGTTTCCGCACAGGACGGATGGTTCGTGAGGCTGCATAGGTAGCCAAACCGATGGCGACTATGCCCGTGACTCCACCTGCGACCCACAGTGTCCTGTTCAGCCGGTTGACGTTGGCCTCGATCTCCTCAATCGGCAGCGCCACTCGCACGACGCCCACCGCGCCATTCGGACCTGTCACAGCAACCGCGGCGTACATGACTTCCCTCTGCAACGTCTGGCTATACCGAGACGCCGTTCCCGTGCCAGTACTGAGAGCTTTCTGGACCTCTGACCGGTAAAGATGGCTCTCCATCTGCGTCGAGTCAGCGTGCGATTCGCCCAGAACGGTGCCGTCCGCAGCGATGATCGTCACGCGTTGCCCGATCAGCCCGGCCCAACGGCGGGCCTGATCGTCCAGCGCACCAGCATCGGTCCCTTGCATGAGCGGGTCGGACAGGGTGTTGGCCATCAACGTAGCGTCGTTGAGGAGATGCCTTTCAAGGTCAACAAAGCGCTCCGTGCGCACTTCTGCTGAGAGGTAAAGCGTCAACCCCAGTGTCGCAAGCACAAGGATCACGATGTAGGGAACAGCTATTCGCCACCAGACGGATCGGAACATCATCATCCCTCGAACCGGTAACCGGCGCCACGGACGGTGATCAGCCGCGAGGGATCAGCAGGGTTGTCCTCGATCTTCTCACGCAGCCAGCGAATGTGGACGTCGACGGTGCGACTTCCCCCGACATAGTCCCATCCCCATACGTCCGCCAGGATCTGATCGCGCGATAGAACGCGCCCGCGCCTTTGGGCAAGATAGACCAGGAGTTCGTACTCTTTCGGCTTTAGGGTCACAATCTCGCCGTTGAGGACGACCTCGTGGCGGTCGAGATCAAGCGTGAGACCGCCAAACACGAGCAAGTTTCCCGGTTGGCTGACCTCTGTCCTTGCGTACTGGTCACGCAGCAATCGGACGCGGCGAAGCTGCGCTTTGACGCGCGCCAACAGCTCGCGCATGCTGAAGGGCTTGGTAAGGTAATCATCGGCACCGATCTCAAGCCCCACCACCTTGTCGACCACGTCATCGCGAGCTGTGAGCATGATGATGGGCACCGTATGCTCCTTACGAATGACGCGGCATACCTCAAAGCCATCCAGACCGGGAAGCATGATGTCCAGCAGGACCAGGTCCGGTGCATCTTCCCGAACGAGTTCTAGCGCACGACGGCCATCTGCTGCAGCAGAGACCGCGTACCCCTCTTTGACCAGGTTGTAGGTGAGGGTCTCGCGCAGCACCAGTTCGTCCTCAACGATCAGGATTCGCTCAGCCATCGGAGGCCTTATAGTGTTCGGTCGGCAGCGACCGCAGCCGTTCCGCCGCCTGCTCTGCCGTCAGGTCTCGCTGCGGCTCGGC
>JAKJAE010000019.1:0-4067 GCA_022707665.1 Chloroflexota bacterium | reverse complement strand
ACAGTCGCGGATCGCAAGAGCGGGGGATAGAAGTGGGCGTGAAGCTGCCAATGGGCATAGTGCCCCCCATCGGTCGGCGCGCCGTGCCATCCCATCGAATAGGGGAAGGATGTCTCGAAGAGATTGTCGTACTTGATAAGCAGCATCTTCATGATCTCAGCCAGCGCATCGCGCTCAACGTCGTCTAGCTCCGGCAGACGCAGAACGTGCCGACGCGGCAGGACCAACGTCTCGAACGGCCAGAGAGCCCAGTATGGGACGACAACGACCCAATGCGGGTTCTGCACGATCACCCTCACCCGCTTCTCAAGCTCAAGATCAGCATAGGCCACGAGCATAGGCCGGCCGTACTGCTCGAAGTAGATGCGCTGGTGATCGTCTTCCTTTGCGGGCTCGTTTGGCAATGCATCTCCCGCCCAGACCTGACCATGCGGATGTGGATTGGAGCTGCCCATGACCTCACCACGGTTCTCGAACACCTGAACCCAGCGATACGTCTTACCCAGTTCTTCAACCTGATCGCACCACACATCGACAACCGAACGGATCTCCGGCACCGGCATTTCCGCCAACGTCAGGTCGTGACGCGGCGAAAAGCAGATCACACGGCAGGTACCTCGCTCCGTCTCGGCCCGTAGCAGGGGTTCCTCATCAAACACCACGTGAGGCGTATCGGGCAAGAGTGCGGAGAAATCGTTGGTGAAGACAAAAGTCGAGGTGTACGCAGGATTCACGGCCCCATCGGCGCGCGTATTTCCCGGGCAGAGATAGCAGCCTGGGTCATAGGCCGGACGTGATTCACGGGGAGAGCGCTCGATCTGCCCCTTCCATGGACGTTTCGTCCGGTGAGGCGATACTGTGATCCAATCACCCGTCAGTGCGTTATAGCGACGATGAGGATGATCTGATGGTCGAAACGCGCCCATGTGTGCCTCCGTGAGTGTTCACTGAATTCCAGCAATTGTCCCTCATTATATCCGACAGAGCCGGCTTTCCCATCCCCTCACATGGCGTTTATAAACATGCCAATTGCCAATGCCGTGAACGTGACTAGACTCTGATCTTGACCGGGTGCCGACCCGAACTGGCCGCGGGCTTCCCATAGAAGGCCCACAGCGGGCAGACGACACCAGGATGCTCAGGCTCAACGGTCCTGGCAACGAGACCCGGACCGGTGTCACCCATATCACTGGAGGAATAACAGACCATGCCTGCAGAAACCCAGATCAGCGAGCAATACGTCAATCAACAATCACGGCCTTCGGATCTCAAGATCACTGACATGCGTGTAGTCCACCTCAAGGGCATCCCAATGCGCGTACCCCTGATCCGCATTGACACGAATCAGGGGATATGTGGCTATGGCGAGGTCCGTGACGGCGCCAGCAGCACCTATGCCTTGATGCTCAAGAGCCGCATCCTGGGCGAAAACCCCTGCAACATCGATAAGGTGTTCCGGAAGATCAAGCAGTTCGGTTTCCACGCACGCCAGGCGGGAGGTGTCTGTGGCATCGAGATGGCTCTGATGGACCTTGCGGGAAAGGCGTATGGCGTGCCGGCCTATATGTTGGCTGGAGGGAAGTTCCGGGACAAGGTCCTGGTCTACAGTGACACGCCCTCAGAACCGGATGGCAAGGCGATGGGCAAGCGACTGAAAGCACGTATGGACCAGGGCTTCAAATTCCTCAAGATGGACCTGGGCATCTACTTCCTGCGCAACATCCCCGATACCGTCATCGGATTCCCGGATACCTTACGCAGCTTCAACATCATGCACCCATTCACCGGCATCCAACTCACGGACAAAGGCATCGATTATCTCTGCAGGTACGTTGATGACGTGAGGAGCGTCATTGGATACGAAGTCCCGTTGGCAGTAGATCATATCGGCCACATCGGACTTGAGTCGTGCATCCGACTGGGCCGGGCCCTTGACCAGTTCACACTGGCGTGGCTCGAGGACCTCTTGCCCTGGCAGTTCACCGACCAGTACGTGACCCTGTCGCGCGCCGTCACGACACCCATCTGCACCGGAGAGGATATCTACCTCAAAGAAGGCTTTATGCCGCTCTTCGAGAAGCGCGCTGTTTCGATCATCCACCCCGATCTGGCATCGTCGGGCGGCATTCTGGAGACCAAGAAGATCGGCGATGCAGCGCAGGAGCATGGTATTGCTATGGCGATGCATATGGCAGGCTCACCGGTCGCGGCATTGGCCAGCGTCCACTGTGCCGCAGCAACCGAAAACTTCCTGGTCCTGGAGAATCACTCGGTCGACGAACCCAAGTGGAACGACCTGATCACTGGCCTGCCCAATCCCCTGATCCAGGATGGCTATATCGCCGTGCCAGAAACCCCGGGGCTGGGCTTCGAGGATCTCAACGAGGCCATGATCCGTGAGCACATTGACCCGGATCACCCTGGTTACTTTGAGCCGACGGATGAATGGGATTCGGAGCGGTCGCACGACCGTCTCTGGAGTTAGGTAGGCGATCAGCAATCAGCGGTCAGTAGCTCGAACTGAGCTGGCACTGAGAGCTGATAGCGCTTGTGGAGGCATATTGCATGGCCCATGTACAGAGCGTCATCCATCTGACACAGACGATGTTCGGTGAGCGCGAGCGCACTCTGGCGGAGTCGACGGAGGCGCACCTTGCGGCGTCGACGTTCCGGTTTGACAGCGGCGTGTGCGGGCTCCGGTTGAGAAGTGACGTCGGCGAACTGGTTCTGCTGCCGTTCCAGGGACAGCAGGTCTGGTCGGTCGTTTTCAACGACCGCAACCTGACGATGCGGTCAATGTTCGACCAACCCTACCCGACGCGTGTGTTTCTTGACACTTTCGGTGGCTTTATGCAGCATTGTGGCGTTACCGGGGTTGGCTCGCCGGGGCCGGGAGACACCCACCCCCTTCACGGGGAGTTACCCAATGCACCGTATGGTGAGGCACACGTGGTTTTCGGTGAGGACGAGGGCGGCCCCTACATCGGGCTCGGCGGGCGCTATCGGCACACCGTCGCCTTCTCGCACGCCTACGCTGCCCAGCCGCTGGCTAAGCTCTACACCGGATCGACACTGTTCACCGTCTCAATGTCCATCACCAACCTCAAGCATTCCGATCAGGTCCTGATGTACCTGGCTCACGTGAACTTCCGACCCGTGGACAATGGCCGCCTCATCTATGCGGCCAAGCCTACGCCTGAGCATGTGCGGGTCAGGTCCAGCATCCCCTCGCACATCACGCCGGGGCCGGGGTACGTCGAGTTCATTGAGGAGCTGGGACGCCATCCTGAAGCACACCACGTGCTCGCGCCGGGAATGGCTTTTGATCCCGAAGCGGTTTTCTTTATCGACTACCTGGCCGACGAAACCGGATGGGCACACTCGATGCAACTACATCCGGATGGCAACGTCGACTACATTGGTCACCGGCCCGATCAGTTGCCCAAGGGCACTCGCTGGATCTCTCGAACGGCGGATCAGGATGCCATCGCGATGGTTGAAGCAGGGACCTGTGAACCGGAAGGCTTCCTCACTGAGCGGAAGAAGGGCAACGTCAAGCACCTGGCACCAGGGAGTACCTTCAAGGCCGACTTCCGAATCGGGAGCTTATCTCAGAGTGAGGCAGCAACAATCGCGGACACGATCAGCACACTGATCTCGGCCCCGTGATGCCTGTATCCTGACACCAGAGCCAGGGACCTGCCAGATATGGCATCCCTGGCTCTTTTTTGCGTCCACGGCGGGTAAGCCGGTGACCGATACCGCGGTCCTGGCCCAGAGCGTTGGTTGGTCTGCCACGATCGGGCCGCCAATCTATGAGACCAGTACCAGAGAGACCGCCCCATTCCTGGCGCCGGAGCATGCTCTGGCATAGCCGCGGCTGGTGATCGAGGGTTTGGTCAATCTCTGGCACAGGGTCGATACCGTAGTAAGATACGGGTTTGTTGTGCCCTGGAAAGCTCGGCGCACAGCCATATACCAGACGAAGGATTGCACCGGAACCTATGGAGATTGCACTTGGCATCGATACAGGCGGCACCTACACGGATGCCGTCTTGGTGGATCAG
>JAKJAE010000199.1:5380-5721 GCA_022707665.1 Chloroflexota bacterium | reverse complement strand
TTCGACTACGTCCGTATCAGCCAGTCGTGACCGTAGACGGGGATCGAGCCGATCCAGATCCTGGTTGGTCGTGATCACTGTCGGCAAGGCAGCCATGTAGCGGTAATTGAGCAACTGAAAGAGCTTTTCGAGTGCCCACGGCGTCGCGTTCTCGGTGCCAAGGTCATCAAGGATGAGCAAGCGAGCGGTGCGCACCTGTTCAAAGCGGTCACCATAGCTCTGGGACGCCTCTGGCGCAAAAGCACCCCGCAGATGGTCGAGAAGGTCGGGGACCGTCACGAAGAGGGGCACGATGCCACGGCTCAACGCATCGTTAGCGATCGCCGCAGCAAGGTGTGTCT
>JAKJAE010000199.1:0-5342 GCA_022707665.1 Chloroflexota bacterium | reverse complement strand
GAGACGGCCTCCTGGTAGGCAGCCCTCAGGTTCCGCTGTCGCTCAGCCGACAGGCCATGGCCGTCAGGACAGAACGTGTCGAATGTGAAACGTTTGAGCGCCTCCAGGTTTCCAAGCGAGCGCAGCGCCTCATCGCGTTGCGACTGGATGGATGCCATACGACAGGTACAGGGGAAGAGCTTGCCGAAATGCGGGTGGCCCACAGGCACGTCCAATCGAATGTATCCCAGGCCATGACATAGGGGACACTCAGGATCACCCACCCCCTCGGCGCTCGTCACCTGTGAAGGACCCTTGCGAGTATCATCCGCGTCAGTGTCTGACGATCCTGTCATAGGCGTCTTCGATGTAGCGTCGCGTCTCCTCTTCTCGATCTCGCTTGCCAGCTTCCCGGCCAGATCCTCGATTGACTCCATGTTGTTCCTCAGTACCTCGTCCCTCATTTTGCCAGCGCTCTAGGATGGCCAGGATGTACTTCCAGTTACGCTTGTTCAGCCTGACAGCCTCGCGGAAGGCTTCCTCAATCCACGTAGCCGGATACGTCTCCTCGGCTTCGGCAAGCTCCTCACCTAGCAGCGCGGTCAGCGGACCGATGTTCTGCTCGTAGAGTGTGTAGATGTTGGGACGGTCCTCAATCGTCGACCGCTCGACCACGGAGCCACGGTCCAGCGCGGCAACTGTTGCCCGACCCTGGGGGCTGTTGGCGAAATAGCGGCGTTCTGCGGTTCCATCCGCGCCCTGCCACGGGACCACCAGCAGAATCCCGTGCTCGACCGATTTCTCCAACGCAAGATCCACCCGTGCCAACCCGTTCTCCCCTCGAAACGCATCACGGAGGACCGCATCAGCGCGCACCTCTTGGTCGGTGATCCACGGTGCCCCACTGGAGCGCATCCGGGCCAGTCGCCACAGGATGTGGAGGACGACCTTGAGCTCATCCGGATCCTCCAGATGCGGCAACAGCTCGCTGAACAGCTGATCGGGCAAAGAAACCACCGATCCAGCGGTGAAGCCGCGAAAGCGGTAACCCTGACTCACTGGCGCCTCGCACGGGGCGGAGTTGGCCCAAGGGACAGCGCCTGGTAGTCATCTGGCTTGACCTGCATCGTCACATCAGCGAACTGCGTCAGGCGCTTGTTGAAGTACAACTGAACTGTACCAGTCGGGCCACTGCGGTGTTTTGAGATGATCACATCAGCGACGTTGGGATTCTCGGTGTGTTCATTGTAGAGCTCCTCGCGGTAGATGAACATCACCACATCAGCATCCTGTTCCAGCGAGCCCGATTCGCGCAGATCGGAGAGCTGGGGGCGCTTATCCTGCCGCTGCTCAACCGCACGCGAAAGCTGTGATGCAGTCATCAGCGGCACCCCGACCTCACGCGCTAGCCCCTTGAGAGAACGTGAAATGAACGAGACTTCCTGAACGCGGTTCTCTGAACGGAAGTCGGAGTCCATCAGCTGCAGGTAATCCAGAAAAATGATGTCCAGCCCGCGTTCCGACGCCAAACGGCGACACTTCGTGCGTAGCTGAAGCACAGTGATCGCCGGTGTGTCATCGATGTAGATGGGAAGCTCCGAAAGGTGCCCAATGGCCTCTGCAAATGCAGGCCACTCATCATCCTCAAGCTGCCCCAGACGTAGCCTCTGAGCATCGATGCCACTCACCTGGGCTACCAGACGCTGAACTAACTGCTCTGCAGACATCTCCAGATTGAACAGCGCTACGACCTTGCGCTGCTGAGCGGCATGCAAGGCGAAGGTCAGCATCAGCGACGTCTTGCCAACGCCTGGGCGCGCCGCGAGAATGAGCAGATCAGACTTCTGGAACCCTCCCAGGATATGGTCTAGATCGTGAAACCCGGACGGCACACCCATGAGTTCGCCACGATGGGCGTAGAGCGCTTCGATGTGGTCGTAGTAGCGCGGCACGATCTCCTGTATCGGCTGCAGGCCGCGAGTCGTTCGCTTCTGAGAGACGCCGAATAAGGCTTTCTCGGAATGGTCAACGACCTGGTCCACCGCCAACGATTCATCGTAGGCAAGACGCGCGATGTCACTGGCCACATCCAGCAGCCTGCGGCGTACCGCAGTCTGTTCCACTAGCCGCCCGTAGGCCTCCACGCTGATCGCTGATGGCACCGCACTGATGAGCTGGGAGATGAAGGCGTCGCCACCTACGGTATCGAGACGATCCTGTTGAGCCAGCTCGCTCGTGAGCGTCAAAAAGTCGATAGGGTCGCGGCGCTCGTGGACACGAAGCATCGCTTCATAGACCCAGCGGTGCTTCTGCAGGTAGAAGTCATCCATCTGCAAGAACGGCACAACACGATAGATCGCCTCAGGGTCGATCAGCAGTGCGCCAAGTACCGCTTCTTCCGCCTCGATATTGTTCGGTACGGTCTTGTCGGGTAGTCCCATATCCCCCACTTATGCTAGATGCCGGCCTGCATCCGCTATTCCTCGTCCTGCGGCTCATCCAGATGCAACGAACTCAGAAAGCTGCGAAAGACGCCCAGGTTCTCGGACTCAGCGTCCCCATGCGCCAACAAGTCCTTCTCGGGCACAATGCCGGCGTCTGCCATCACAGAATCGGCTACATAGATCGGCACCCCCAGACGCACGGCAACGGCGATTGCGTCGCTGGGGCGCGCATCGACCTCGATCTCGGCCTCTGCAGATGAGATCGTCAACGTCGCGAAATACGTATTATCCGACAGTTCACTCACCTGAACGTGGCTCAACTCGGCATCTAGCGCGTCAATCAGGTTCGCAATCAAATCGTGAGTCAACGGGCGTTGAACATCAATGCCCTTAACGCCAACCGAAATCGCCTCGGCCTCACATGGGCCGATCCAGATCGGAAGATAGCGTTCGGCTGCGACTTCCTTTAGAACTACGATGCGATGGGATGAGACGAGGCTTACCTGGATCGTCTCTACCGTGACCTCAATCATTGGGTCCTCCAGACGTGGTAGTGCCTTCCCGAGGGCGCCTGTACCCAGTTAGGCAATGGTATCCATCATTATACCCTTCAGCTCCCTGAGTCACAAGGACACAGACGATCGGTATCGCAGGCACGTAGAACCGGTCGTGAGCGATCGGCCCTGGAAGTGCGATGTGATAGAGCACCACCCCAAGGAGCAGAAGGGCGGTCACCGGCCTGCGGCGCACCAGGTGGAGGAACCCGCGGAGGCTTAATGCAATCACACCCAATCTGGCGCCAACCAGTCCCCACCAGAGCACCGCTGCCCGCCAGGGAATGCGCACAAGCCGCTCACTGCAGAACACCTGAAGCGCGTCGCCCACTGCCCCTCTCTCCAGGGACCAGACCACGCGCCCGAGGATGTCAGACACAACACCTGTCGTCTCCCAGGCATCGCCAGACAACAGACGATACCAGAACCGGTGTCCAGGATCGAGCACGCTTCGCACCGTGCTCCATAGGTGGCTCCGTGCGTAGGTGCCAAGGTTGGCCCCCACTAAGCTGCGCGCGGCCAACGCAATCTCACGCTGCTGCCACAGCCGATCAGCACAGCTCAGGCCGGTCTCCAGCGTCACGTCCCACCCTGCTGTCAGAGCGACACGGCGGTAGAGGTGTTCCCAGGTCTCGGTCCAGGGCTCGACATCGAGCCCAGAGAGCGCCGCTTGCGTCGCAACGGCGCTCACACGTGCCACATTCTCCTCGAATGCAGTGGACACCATCCACCTACCTGCGATGACACGATTCCGGGCACACCAGGGCAGCAGCACGAGAGCCAGCGACATCCACAGTGCAATCGACACCGGACGGTTCCGCCGCTGCAGCAGCCGCCATCGTTGGCTAACCATAGCCAATCCGCACGCAGCCAGTGCCAGGTACTGCACGTTTGGCTTTGTCAGGACAGCCAGGCCCCAGGCAGACCCAGCCAGGAGAGCATAGCGCAGGCTGGGGCTTCGAACCAGGCGCAGCGTGGCGTAGATCGCGCCAGCAAGTATGGGCAGCAGCAGCGCCTCAGAGAGAAGCTGGCCCGTAAAGCGTTGCGTCGTGCCGTTGAAAGCATAGAGCAGTCCGGCAATTAGCGGGACGATCCCTGTCCGGCGTGCTCTCTGCCCCGTCCTAATCGCTTTGGTCAGGGCCATGACCCACGCAGTCGTCAGAACCTCGAGAAGGATCTGGGTCAAAGCCGCGCCGTATGGGAATCGTCCCAGTATCCGGTAGACGCCCGCAAGATACAGAGGATAGAGAGGCGTGCGGACCGTATTCGGACAGAAGGGAGCATTCCAGGCAATGGAGAACCCTCGACCATCGAGCAGGTTGACCGCCAACAGGTGGAACCCTTCGGAATCGACGGAACCCATAGGATCTGGAGCATAGGCCGCCAGCCACAGTGCGCGGACAAGGGCCGTCAGCAGCAGTGGACCCGACATCCAGACAAGCGGAAGGCGGTGCCGAACGTGCATCGTCAACCGCGGTGACGATACCACTGCTGCACCTCTGGTCCGTCAGAGGGCACTGAGTGGTGGACGCAACCTGTCACTGAGGGACACAGCGCTCGCCGATAATGCGGATGCCATCCAGAGTCAACCATGGATCAACCGCGTAGAACCGCCGGGTCAGTGGCGCGATGACGCTCGAGAGCCCACCGGTTGCCAGCACCTTGATGTCGCCGTCGGCACCGGATGTCCCTGCGGACGACTGCGCCATCTCGGCCTGGAAACGGCCGATCATGCCCTCAACCAGACCGACGTACCCCAGAACAACACCCGATCGAATCGAATCTACTGTGTTTCTGCCGATCGCCCGGCTGGGTGGGACCAGCCGGATCTGGGGCAGTTGGGCTGTGCCACCCGCCAGTGCTGAGGCTGCCAGGTTCATTCCAGGCGCAATGGCGACACCCAATACCACGGCATCACCGGTGATCGCGGTAAATGTCGTTGCCGTGCCAAAATCCACGACGACGCAGGCTTCTCCCAGCCGGGCATAGGCTGCAACGGCATCCGCAATCAAGTCCGCGCCCAGCTCCGCTGGGTTATCGATGGCATAGCGCATGCCAGTATCCACGCTGTGACTGATGATCAGGGGGTCTACAGGGGTCTCGTCAGCAAGCATCTCTTCTATTCTGCCGGTGAGCGGGGGCACAACGCTCGCGATGGCGATCCGGTCGAAGTCCGCAAGGGCCAGAGAGGCCTCGCGCAACAGCGCGCGCACGAGCACGCCGTACTCGTCAGCCATCTTGTCCCGTACGGTGCGAACACGCCAATGATGGCGCCATTCGCTGCCATCGTGCACACCAAACAGAATGTTCGTATTGCCAATATCCACAGCCAACAACATAGCGACCTCCACGAGGCGACATCACC
>JAKJAE010000198.1 GCA_022707665.1 Chloroflexota bacterium | reverse complement strand
AAACCAGGGCCTCGAAGTCCTCACGGCGTTCCGCCAGGGTAGCGCACCATAGAACCCAGTCCGATTTCGTGTAGTCACGACGGCAGTCCAATGGTACTCCGTAGATGTTCTGGTGCTTCGGGTAGAAAGCCACCTCTCTGCGCGCAGTTTCAACTGAGAATAGATTGTATCCGGGCAGCTTGTCCCAGACCAGGTTGTACTTGAGGCTCCAGGTATCGGGGTGATCGAACGTCAGCCGTGTGTGGTCGCCATCGTCAGCCAACTTCTCCCATGCGATTGCATACTCCTGGGCCAGGGTAAGGTATTCCGCCGCGATGTCTGAATGGCCAAGCATTCCGGCAAGCTTGCCATAGCTTGCCAATCCCAGGATCGCCTTAATCGACAGGTTAGCATTTCGCGCGAGGCGACCCGCGAAGTCGTCCGTGCAGAGCTGGTCGCCGGGATCGAAACCCTTCTCGCGCAGGTAGGCTGCCCACTCGGTCAGAAGATCCCAATATGCTCCGGCAAAGCCTGCGTTGCCCTCCAACTCAGCGATCGCGGCGCAGAGGATGAGGACGTTGCCGGACTCTTCCACCGGCATCTGGCTCTCGATCGAACCGCTCGCAGCGCTGCTGTACGGCTTGATAGTCGCGGTCAGCATCCGAAAGCAGGTTCACTGGAGAGGCAGTAACATCACGTCGCCACCAGGCACGCAGAGGACGATGAAAGTACTCGATGGAGACCTCGTCATCATATCCGATGAGCAGATGCCCGGATCTGATTTCCGGGCCAACACCCTGGAACGAAAGTGAGACAGCGATAACGGGCCCTCCCCAACAATTCGCGGGATGCGAGGTCGCTTGCCAGTCCTCCGAAGGCAGGCTGCCATCGTTAGCGAATTGCTGTCGTAGGGCATCGGCGCGACCGATGGCCATCTGCGAGTTGGCGGCGGGCACCCCCAGCAGCAGTGTGCCCCAGTCGATCCGGACATCGTCACCGCGATGGGCCAGAGGCTTCTGCTCGACAGAGCGCAGCGCTCCGATGTGCAGATCAGGGTGGACCAGGCGCTCCCAGGTCACCTCATGGTAGGGCTTGTCAACTGTCCATTCGCCTGAGATGTCGAAGTAGAGCGCAACCGCGTGTGGCCTTCCGTCAAGCGCACGCACATCGAGAGAAACGTAGGTCACCGGACGCGACAGCAGGTTGAGGTCATCAAGGAGCAGCGGTGATGTGAAGGTGACGCGGAGCTCAACCTCACCGGCGGTAAAGGTGTAGACCGACCTCGTGGGGTGTACGCTGACGCTCGTCTGCGTTGCTGTCGTTTCGGGCAGTGACTTGCCGCCCAGGAAACGGTAGGCGTGGCCATCAACTCGGAGAACGCCAACCATCGAGTGTGGAGCTTCGGTCCAGTGGCGGGGCCAGTCGTCGTAGAGTCGATCAGCCATTGACCAGCAGCTCAGATAGGGATCGGATGTGACCAGGGGAACTGCGCAGGGTCGGAATGCTCGGGTATCTGTGTCCATGGGTGTTGTTTCGTCCTCCTGTGCCCCATTCTACCATGCCGCGCTCAGGAGCTTGTGTGCTCTCTGAGCGGGTCTATACTGGCGGAAGGGGAAGATGGAGATCATTCACCACAAGGAGCAGGGCCCATGGGTGAGCAACGACACGATGGTACCGGCCGGAATGTAGACGAAAAGCAGCTTGCTACTGAGGAGAAGGAGCTCGAGAAACACGACGAGAAGGATGAGAAAGAGGAGAAGTCCTTCGAGGAGAAAAGTCGCCAAGATCCTGTAGGATCGATGGTCTGGGCAGCTACGCTGATCTGGGCAGGTCTGGTTCTCCTTGCCGTCAATATGGGCTGGTTTGAATCTTTGCGCATCCGCCTAGGTGATGGCGGCTTTGCCATCCCCTTTGCGGATCTGGGTGACATGGCCTGGAATGGGGCCTGGCAGCTATTCTTCATCGGCGCAGGCATCCTTGTCCTGATCGGTGTCATCGCTCGCTTGTTGATCCCCGAGTATCGCCGTCCGCTCCTGGGTAGCCTGATCTGGGCCATTGTGCTCTTTGGCGTTGCGCTTGGGCGCTGGGAGCTGATCTGGCCCCTGATCCTGATTGCCGTGGGTCTCTCGATCCTCTTCGGCAGAGCTGCACGGCGGAGATGATCGCAGACACAGAATAAGGGGGGATCGTGCAAGCGATCCCCCCTTTGGCAACACCCTAGAGTTGCCCAAGGTTGAGTGAGACAAGCTCCTGCCATGCGTAGCGCAGCGGTGTCCACCAGTGGTCACGCCCGATGCACCTGAAGTAGGGTGGGGTGAGTGCCAGGATGACGTCGCCAATGCGATAGCGCGGCAGGACCGGTGTGGAGACGACCAAGCTTCCCAGTTCACCTGGGCGCATTTCGTGAAGCATCTTAACACCGCGCCGAGTGGCGACCTCGAAGAAGAAGAGATCGTAGTTCGGTACCCATGCGCGCTTTTCGTCGCGCTGTTGGCCAAACATGCCCTCAGTGGCACCGTAGATCTCGCGGATGGCTGCCGGGCCATAGAGCGCTATCAGTGACGGCCTGTAGTTGGTGTTGATGCCTGGCTGGCTACCCAGCGTCATGACCTGTGTCTTCCACAGGTCCTTGGGGTAGATGCCGTGGGTGCGGCGCAGGTAACGTCCGAACTGCAGCGCGGTCGAGCAGACACCTCCGACCAGCGTCACATTCTGGTCTTTGCAGCGCTCATACGCCAGCTCGAACCTGCGGTGCCAGTCGTGCACGGTCTTGCCACCCCCCAGCGTATCGATCTCCTCCTGGGTGGGCAGCGAACGGACTGGTGTGCGTGTAGAGACATGTTTGGTGTAGATCCCTGAGCTATAGCCATACTCGACCTTCCGATCGCCCAGGGTTACGGTCCCCACCACCGATGGGAAGTTGAGGTTGAGGTTGACTCCCTGAAACACGCCGAACTGGTGAGTCGATGCCACGAACTGCATCACGGCCCTGCCTGCGCTCACGCGCATCTGGAGGTCGGTGGGTGTCATCGGGAGGAACTTTGACTCACCCTTGGTCGACCCACGGGTGATGGCCCAGCCTACGGGTGGCTCCCATAGTAGAGACTCCAGGTCGCCACGGAGCACCTGGTCAATTGTTGGTTTCATCTCCTCATAGGTCTGCACAGGGAACGCTCGGCGGTAGTTATCGATCGAGCTCACGTGGGCTGCGCCGTGGCTGACTCCATATCGCGTCTTGGCATAGTCCTTGAGCAATCTGTCGAGGATCACGTCCTGTGCGGAGGCTGGATCGGCAATGGCCTTGTGCCAAGGGGCGAGTTGTGCCTCGAGTGCCTGGGCGATTGCAGCGGGGTCGACTGGCATCGTATCCTCCATGGAGATGAGTTAGCTGCCGGTGCGTATTCTACGCCTAGAAACGCGTAGCGCGATCCGCTGAGAAGGTCAAGTCGGTAAAGGAACGGCCCCCGGCATCTGGTGCCGGGGGCCGTAATTCGGTGGTGACACTAACGGGATGACCCGCCGCCGCTACCCGTTTCGTTTCCTGCATTGCCCGACCGCTGGGGAAAGAGTGAAGCCGCGGGCGGTAGCTCGGAACTCCGGAACATCGGGTCTTCTGGCTGTAGCGCCAGGAGTTGTTGCTCGGGCACAGTCTGTTGACTCTCGGGGCCAGGTGGTGTTGAGCGAGGTCCCGGGCCGTTCTGTTCCGGACCTTGGTTGCTGTTTTGGCCCTTGCCCGGATCGACAGGCTGACCTTCATCACCTCCGGGGGCGTCGCTTCCGCCGTGCCCCTGCCCAGGCTCCGTCGGCTCCTGGTGGTTGCCGCAGTCAGGTCCGCTGCACGAGCTTCCTGGTTCTTCAGTCGCCGGCCCTTCCTGTAATGGATCGCCTACTTCGCCTGCTGGTTGACCCAGGGCAGGGCCCAGCTGCGCCTGCATCTGCATCATCGTCTGCACCATAGCCGCCACCGCTTCGTGGTCAACTGTCTCGCTGGACTCGCCCTTGACTCTGGCCGTGATCTCGGCCATCGTCCTGATCTGGTGCTGGAGTGTCTCCGAGATCCGTGACTGGGCTTGTATGCGTTGCGGCTCGTCGAGCGCATCGGTGGCCTCAACAGCCAGAGCCAGCTGCT
Source organism: Chloroflexota bacterium (assembly GCA_022707665.1). GTDB lineage: Bacteria > Chloroflexota > Anaerolineae > B4-G1 > SLSP01 > PWVB01. The sequence continues at coordinate 1,638 of JAKJAE010000198.1, read as the reverse complement.
CCTGGAAACGTGCTGCCACCTCGATCGGCACAGAGTCGCCCGAAGCGACAATGCGCGCCGCTTCCTCAACGCGCACCTGGGACTGGGCCAGCGCCTGGCTCGATACAGCCTCCGGTGTTCGCGCGCGGCCAAGTGCCCACTGCTCGAGCCTGATCTTTAGCCCATAGAGCGGCGATCCAGGAAGGCTTTCCCGCGCCGCGCTGACAGCGCCCGCGGAGGATCCCAGGAACAGAGCCAGGGCAAGCACAGCGATCAAAGCTGCTCTGACTGGAACGCCCCGCCAGGTGTGCAGCCTCAGGAACTCGCGTATCGTAACGGGGATGCCACGCCTGGGCTGCGGCTGCACAGGCTCGTGGGATTCCAGGCTTGTCGACGTGACGTGCAGAGCCTCGGGCTGGCTTGCGCCGGCCAATGCTCTAGCGGCGACGATATACGAGCGCCGGTTCTCCTGCCACACAATGGGATCAGGCTGGGCAACGGGGCGCAATGCCTCCAGCGCCCGGGCCACGTTGTCCGGGAGTCCTTCCCTTCGATCGCCGTCACCGATCATCGCTTCCCTCCAGTATCTGCTGCAGGAGGCTCACCGCCCGGTGTTGCAGCGCCTTGATGCTGCCCACCGTCCTGCCCAGTATCGTCGCCACTTCCTGGAGGCTCAGATCCTCCAGGTATCTCAGGGTCACCACCTGCTGCTGTAAGGGCGTCAGCATCCTTAAGGCAGCTCTTGCCAGTTCGGCACGATGCTCCAGCGCCAGATCCACGTCCTCGGCTGTGGTCACCATCGGGTCTACCATCTCAAGCGACGCCTCGGTCTGATCCGGCGCACCCCGGTAGTGATCAACAATAAGATTGTGCGCTACCCGATAGAGCCACCCCGATAGATGCTCACTAGGACCTGCGGAGCGCTTGAGTGCCTCCAGGAATCTGCGGAACGTTTCTGCCGTCAGGTCCTGGGATGTTTGCGCATTCCCGATCCGGCGGTAGATGTAACGGTAGATCGCAGGTGCGTAGGTGTCGTAGATCTCGGTGAGTGCCTGTTCATCCCACCGCTGGGCACGCTGCAACAACTGCAGCTTATCGCTCAAGCCAAGCTCCTAACCATGATGACGTAAATCCCTTCCCAAGGTTACGGTGAACATGCTGAGGGTCGCGCGCCGAGTGTGATCCCGTATGCTATGGTACAATACAACAGCACCAACGAAAGCGACATGGGGTGATGCGCACAGGCGCCTCGCCCAAAGAGGGGGCTGGCATTGACGCAGCGAGACGTCCTCGGATTGGTCCTGTCCTATCTCTATGCATTCGGGCTGCTGTTTGGCGCGGAGGCTCTGGGCAAGAGGCTGCACTGGCCGCAGTTCGTTACACGAAAGCTTGTGCACATCGGTGCTGGCATGTGGGTCTGGGGTGTCGTTGGCCTGTTTGATACCTGGTGGATCGGCATCATCCCATTTGCGTCGTTCATCGCACTGAATTACGCCTTCTACCGCTTCCGTACCTTTCGGGCAATGGATGCTGTTGACGAATCGCCCGGCACAGTGTATTTCGCTCTGTCGATCACGTTGCTGCTCTTGCTTCTGTGGCGCAACCGGGGCCCGGTAGATCGCGTTCCCATTGCCGTCGCGGCGATCATGGCGATGACGT
>JAKJAE010000197.1 GCA_022707665.1 Chloroflexota bacterium | reverse complement strand
CCTTGAGCTCGTCGACCGCCCCGATCAGGGGCAGCAGGTCGAGCGCATGGAGCGTGCCCTCGGCGTGTGCGGCAAGAACGGCATCGGCCAGCGCCAGCTTCTCCGCCTCGAGCTTGCCCTCCAGCTCGCGAACGTCGGACTGGCTGCGCATCAGGCGCATCTGCTGGTCGGCCTTCCACTTTGTGACGGCGGCCATGTGGGAGAGACGACGCTGAAAACCCATAGGTCCTCCTTGGTGTGGGTCCGGCGCCTTTCGGGCCGGACGGGTTCGTACGTGGCATAGTGTGGCTCGGTGCATCCTGAGTATAGGACGGCGCGTGAGCCGTGTCAATGGATGCAGGCTGGTGATACTGTCCCATAGGCGGTGGACGAGATGGGGCAGTTGAGCTGAGCACCATGGTCGCAGGTGAGGCTGCGGATCAGGCAGGGCAGAGCTGGACCATCGCCTGCAGGCCAGCAAGGGACTTGTGGCCGCGCACGGCGTGACTGCGGACTTTGAGCCTGCCGATCGCGCGTTCCGAGCCGTTGTTGGTGGCTGGTACGCCAGGTCGCGTCAAGTTGCCGCTGCAATCCACGCCGCCGCCGTCCCACCCAACGGCGCATGTAGAAGTGGCAGATCCGGTGCTCGGTGTGCAACTGACGCGCCACCTGGCGGTAACTGCCCAAGTCATCGGTCACCAACACCTCTACCCCCCAAGCCTCAACCCGCGATGGTTTCTCGTCAACTCCATCTTGGCAGAAGGCTTGCTCTTTGTCTCTGCTTCCCACCACATATGGGACAGTCTCGGTTGCCGTGGCATGCGCCAATTGGCGAGTTCGGGCAGCGGGGCCTTGGGCATGGCCATTCATCTGACGATCCAGGGAACAGCTGCTGACAGCAGCAAGATCTACACCGAGCCGCCATCTCGGCAAGGTTATTTCACCCCCTGTCTGGATCTCGCGCCGTCCGTCAGCTCACCAACGGTCACGGATACCGCCATCGAGATGCCGCGCCTAGCGCTTCTGCAGCCGATCCATGCGCAGCGGCTCGCCGATGAGCAGCGTGAGCAGCACGATGAGAGCGACCCCGCCGGCCGTGATGGCCACAGAGAGCGTGTCGAGCTGCCTGACGACGATGCCTGCAAAGGCCCAGACGATGACCAGCACGTAGGCAACGTCGCTCCGGGTCAGACTGACGGACGAGGCTACTAGACCGCCGACGACAAGCATGATGATAGCCCACCACTCTGGGGCCAGCCCCCAGCCGTTCCACTTGACGAATGCGAGTCCCACCGTCACATTGGCAATGGTGGCCACGGTGATCCAGCCCAGGTAGATGCTGAACGGCACATGGAGGAACCAGGTGTCGGCCCGAGGAACTCTGATGAGGCCAATGCGCAACCGTAAGTAGGTGGCGATGAGCAAGAGAAGCAGGGCGAACATGGCCACCTGCGACCATAGGAACTGCTCGTAGTGCCACAAAAACAACCAGGCACCGTTGGCCACACAGGTCAGGGCATAGAGGTAGCCGATGCGTCGCAGGTGAGGGTTCTGTCGCTGCGAGGGCAGTGCCTGATAAACCGTAAAGCCGACGACGGCCATATAGATCAGACCCCAAATGGCAAACGTGTAACCCGCCGGCACGAAGAATCTCTCAAACTGGCCAGAGACGTCGCCCGTGGTCAACCCGTTGAAGGGCACGGCGTTGGCCAGTGCGTTGACTGTGAGAACCAGCAGGGTAGCCAGGACGTTGACGACTTGACGAACGGTATCCTTCATGGTCTCTCTCCTTCCGTCGATGCTGCAAGATCGCGACGGGCGGGATCGTTCTTGAGGGGTGCCGGTACCTCGAACCTGTCCATCTCGCGCATGCGTCGGTCGAGCACGGCCGGTTCAAACCGATCTCCCCGGCGCACCCATTGCAGCACCTCCGCCGGCGAACCGGCAGCGCGCGGCTACATGCCCCAACCCTGCGTCTGCAGGGTGAGGATCCGCCGGTTCGTGGTATTCGCATCCACACTCACCACGCTCCGGCCGCGCGCGTCGGGGGATCACCCCTGCCGTGCTGGCCGGGGCTGGGCTTCGGTGGTCTCAGGCTCTACCATGCTCAGCCTTTGTGTCCGTCGAGGTAAGCCTGCACTGCCTGGTAGGGATCGGTCGCCGTGGTCAGCGCTGGCTCAATCCGAAGGGATGTGGCCAGCTGATGGCGGCTCCGCTCGCCCATCCGACGGGCGATAAAGGTGGTGCATTCCGGCAGCAAGGCCACGATAGCCACAGGGTCGTCGTGGTGGTGATCCCGGGCGTAAGGATTGGCCCGCCGCTCGATCAACTCTCCCTGTCCGTCAAACAGGTAGTACCACGGCGCCATGCCAAAGTGCGCCTGCCACACCTGTCCCTGGTCGTCGACCCCCACAGCGATGATGTCTCGCTCGTTCATCTGTTATCCCGTTCCTCTCTCTGCACAGTAGGATGTTCTCAGCTGGGAATGCACGCTCAAGGGGCCGATGGGCCAGTTTCTTTGCGTGCTACTAGCAGGCGCACAAAGCCCCGGTAGTAGTGCCGGCTGCGGAAATCGCTAAAGCCCTGTTCGCCCAGGATTGCTGGCCAGTCCCGCCGGGCAAAATCAGAAGCCAGAGGGCACTCGGCATGCTGGAAGGCCCAGCGCACCGGCCAGATCGCTGCTTCTGGCTCAAAGTGGGCATAGTCCAGGATTAAGAACTCACCGCCCGCCTTCAGCGCCTGGTGGGTGTTGGCGATGATGCGCAGCCGGTCCTCCTGTACAAAGCCGTGCAGAACAAAAGAGATGAACACTTTGTCGAACTCGTCCCGATAGGGCAACGGCTCGTCAATCCGTCGCTTGTCGAAGGTTACGTTGGGCCGGTCGCGGAAGCGCGCCTCGGCCTGGGTCAGCATCTCCTGGCCCACGTCCAGTCCTACAATCCGCCCTGGACCGGTCAGGAAGCGTGCCATCAGGGCCGCATTCCGCCCTGTGCCGGCTCCCAGGTCCAGGATAGCGTCGTCCGGTCGGATGTTCATATCGCGCACGACGCGGCGGATGAAGAAAGGATAAGTGCCTAGGGTGATGAGGTTCATCATCAGGTCGTAGTGGCGCGCTTCCAGGCCGGCCACCTCCACTTTGGACATCGAGCGATCGTACACGGGCGTTACCTTTCATCCAGATCTGGCACCCGAATTCTGCGCGAGCTCAGGGGATCAACGAGCTCTCCCTTGGGACCGCGGCCTCCATCATTATTCCCAGACTTAAGCTAAGGTGGGATCTCGGTCAGGCGCGTTGCGCGACCGGCGCAGGCGACGGATCAGCATGCACGTTTGACCTTGATAAATCTAGCTTAACACAGAACCGGGGCAATTTCAAATCGACGGGTTGCCGGGGGTGTCCGTCAGATTTCTGCATCATTAGTGGCAAACACGGCCGGACTTGGGCAGGCGCTCCTTGCGTAGGGCGAACTTGGAGTTCGCCCGCGGCAGCCGAGCGTCGGCGCCACTCGGAATAGGCGCCGCCCGGATGGGCGAAGTACAACTTCGCCCTACGGCAGCCGTGCGAGCGCACAGTCCTGCGGAAAAGTGACGCCCACCCCATGGAGGCCGTGGTGGGCGCGGCCCGCGCTGTGGGCATCCACGCCGTGATCGAGGCGCTGCCTGGCGGGTACCAGACGCCGCTGGGCGAAGGCGGCGCCAAGCTGTCGCACGGCGAGATGCAGTTGCTGGCGCTGGCGCGCGCGATTGTCACCGATCCGCCCTTGCTGCTGCTCGACGAGCCCACGTCCGGGCTCGATGCGATCACGGAGCGCGCTATCTTCGAGGCCTTCCGTGTCGCCGGCGAGAACCGCACCATCCTGACCATCAGTCACCGGCTCTCGGGCGTGTTGGACGCCGACGAGGTGAGCATCATGGCCCACGGCCAGATCGTGCAGTCGGGCGACCCCGGGGCGCTGGCGGGCCAGGAGGGGTGGTACGCCGTCTTCAAGCAGCTCGAGGACCTGGGATGGCGGGTGGGCGCGTAGCCACCCTGGCCTGGGCGCGACCAGGTGGCGCTGCCGCGCGAGGCGCACGGCCCCTATCCGGACGACCCCCTGGCCGAGGTCCGGGCCGAAGGTTAAGAACGGTTCGAGCGTCTGTGGCGGGAGGACGGCTGACCCTCGTCATCGAGGCCGACCTGGCGGCGGCGCCGGTCTTGCCGCCGCCCGGCGATCCGCTATACTCTGCGTAGTCGCCCGGACGCGCCCGGGTGTGGTGGACGAATGGGACGGGAGGTCAGATGCCCACGATAAGGCTATCAACAGAGACGTGGCCCGAGACCGCAAGTGAGTTCAGGCAGCGCATACAGGATGCCTGGCGTCAGCGTGCGCCCATTGATGACTTCGTGGAGCTCGTCCGGGACCTTGCCCTGCTCGAACAGAAACACGGGCTCAGCTCAGCCGAGTTCTACGAGCGCTACCAACGGGGTGAGATGGGCGACGACATGGAGCTGATGCGTTGGGCGACCAAGGTCGAGGTCTACCGGGAGATGAAGGCGGACCTGGACGACACGTTCGCGTTGCTTGAAAGATACGCCCTGCCGCTTCCGGCATGAACCCGAACCTCAGCCGGTATCTCGATCGCATCTATGCAACCATCCACTCGCGCCGAGACACCACGGTCGAGGCGTTCGAGCTCCTGGATCAGTCCCTGACGGCAGGTCGCACGAGCGAGCTGACCATCAGGCTGCGCTTCTGGGATGGATCGCTGCTCCAGGTCACCGAGGCGTTGGTCGTTCAGGCCTACGCAATCGTGAAAGCCCGCTATAGTTATCATTACCAGGCGGCAGATGGGACGCTGATCTTCCGCCACGACAATGCCCCGCACTTTCCCGATCTTGAGGGCTTCCCCGATCACAGGCACGAGCGGAATCAGGTGCTGCCAGCGTCAGCCCCGGATCTGAGCCAGGTGCTCAGAGAGATTGACGGCTATCTCTACCCGGATGCGGGCGCGACGCTCGACCCTCATCGTCGGAGCTAGAGTGTAATCGGCCCTTCGGAACTGCCGCGACGCGCAGGATGTGCCCGAGCGGGCGAGGGCCGTCGGAACGGCTTGCCCGCGCTCCGAGAGACGTCCGCTTCCGAGCGCCCGCTTCTGAGCGCCTGCTTCTGAGCGCCCGCTTCTGAGCGCCCGCTTCTGAGCGCCCGCTTCTGAGCGGCACGGTCCGAACCGTTCTTGTAGGGGCAGGGCTTGTCGCCCTCCGGTCCCGGGCCCCCGCACGGGGCCGACCAGAGCAGAGCGGGCAAGACTCCGAGAGTAGGGGCACCCCTTGTGGGTGCCCATGGGCGTCTCGCCCGCTCTGCCCGTGCCTGGGGCGCCGGGATGCAAGCTCCAGCGGTCCGAGAGTGTCCCCGAGCTCCACAATTTCTCCACAATCACCTGCTATACTCTGCCCTGTGAATGGTTACGGAGGCAAGAGATGAAGAGACGCGGGTGGATTTTGCTTGGGGTCATCGCCGCGGTCGCCGCGGGCTTCGGAGGGCTGCAGCTTGTCCGGGGCGCCGACGGGGTGGGCAGCGGGAGTGGGGTGGATGGTGGCGGCGCGACCGAGGTAGCGACCGCCGAGCGCGGCACGGTGCGCGTGACGGTCGACGGCAGCGGCAGCCTGGCGCCGCTGCGCGAGGTGCCCGTATCGACGAAGTCCGGCGGGCGCGTCACCGAGGTGCTCGTCGAGGAGGGCGATGTCGTCCGCGCCGGCGATGTCCTGGCACGGCTCGATGCGACCGATGCGCAGAGCGCCCTCGAGCAGGCGCAGCTCCAGGTGCGGCAGGCC
>JAKJAE010000196.1:5480-5823 GCA_022707665.1 Chloroflexota bacterium | reverse complement strand
TCTGGTGCCGGTCCTGATGGGGGAGGAAATCCCGGATCGAGACGTGGTCGTGACGTTTCAGCGCTATGAGATCGAGCACGACTCGTGGGGTGGCTTTCAGCCTGTGCGAGCTATCGTGAAGGGGCAGTATAAGCTGGTCCTGAACTTGCTTCACAGTGACGAGCTTTACGATCTCGAGCGCGATCCCGGTGAGGTGCGCAATCTAATCGATGACCCCGGCGTCGCTGGCGTGCGCGACGTCCTGCACGACCGGTTGTTGGACTGGATGTACGAGAAACGCGACCCTTTCCGCGGTCCGGCCTGGGAGCGTCGTCGCTGGCGCGACAGCCGGCGGTTGCAGTGG
>JAKJAE010000196.1:0-5469 GCA_022707665.1 Chloroflexota bacterium | reverse complement strand
CGCCCCCGCCCAGCCGATGGCTATGCACCCGACGTTCGCGATTATGACACGGGCCTGCCTACGAAGGGCGTCAAGACGGAGTACGGGCAGGTCAGGAGTCCGAAGGGCTGACGGCGTTGAGCCGCAGCACTGCAGAGACGACAACAGACAAGATCACAGAAGGGAGTTATGCGATGTCCGCTACATTCCGAATCAGTGCATTTGGTGATGAGATCGCTCCAGACCTTGACGAGCAACTGACCACGCTGCGCAGTTTGGCCATCGGTTACCTGGACCTACGCGGCGCCTGGGGCAAGAATGTGCTCTATATGGAAGATGATGACCTGACGCGTGTGGCGCAGACCTGTGCCAGCCACGGTGTCAAGGTGGCCTGTATCGGAAGCCCGATTGGCAAGTCGCCGATTGCGGAACCCATCGACTTCGAGGCCGACAACCTACGGCGGATCTTCAGGGTCGGGGAGGTCGTGGGATGCCGCAACGTGCGCCTGTTTTCGTTCTACCCGCCGGACACCAGCACCAACGAGCGCTATGACGAATACGTCGCGACCGCCATCGAGCGGCTGCAGACGCTGACGGATATGGCAGCTCGGGAGGGGTTCACGCTGCTTCTGGAGAACGAGAAGGGGATCGTGACCGATACGCTCGCGCGTTGTGAAGCGGTGGTCAAGGCCATCGATCACCCCAGCTTTCGCTTCATCTGGGACTCCGCGAACTTCATCCAGGTTGGGGAGGCCGGGGTCGTCGAGCGCGGTTGGCCTATGCTGGGCGAGGCGATTGGTTACGTGCACGTCAAGGACGCCGTGCTTAGCGATGGACACGTTGTTCCTGCCGGTGAGGGCGATGGCCAGCTCCCGCTGCTGTTCTCGCATCTGAAGGAGGCCGGTTACCAGGGTACGGTGGCGCTCGAGCCGCACCTCAAGATCGCGGGACACAGCACGGGGTTCAGCGGGGCGGACGGCATGCGCATTGCGGCTGAAGCCCTGCGCCGGGTGATGGCTGACACCGGGTGTGTGGAGGTCCGGTGACGCGTATGAAAGACTTCACGAAGATCGTGCTCGTTGGTGCCGGAAGCGCTGTCTTCACGAAGGGCCTGGTCGCGGATCTCATCCAGTCGCGCGAGCTTGGGCCGTGGGAACTGGGCCTCGTTGACATCGACCCCGAGGCATTAGAGACGGCTGAAGGGCTAAGCCGCCGGATGGTGGAGGCGATGGACGCCGATATCAGGGTCCAGGCCTCCGTTGACCGGCGTGAACTTCTGCCTGACGCGGATATCGTTGTCACGACGATTGGGGTGGGGAAGCGACGCGCGTGGGAGGCTGATGTCTTTATCCCTCGCAAGTACGGCATCTATCAGCCTGTGGGCGACACGGTGATGCCCGGCGGCATCTCGCGGGCGATGCGCATGATTCCTGCCCTGGTCGCAATCGCGCGTGATATTGCGCGACTCTGTCCGGAGGCCTGGTTCTTCAACTACAGCAACCCGATGACGGCGAACTGCTGGGCGGTGCGGCAGGCGACAGGCGTCCCGGTGATGGGACTGTGCCACGGGACGTTCGACGTGAGTCGCCAATTGGCGCATTTTGTCGGCGCTCCACCTGAGGAGACGACGACGCGCTTTGCGGGCCTGAACCACCTGACGTTCATCCACGATCTCCGATGGCGGGGGCGCGACATGTGGCCCGTAGCGCGTGAGCGACTGAGAGAGACGCCCCTTGACGACTTTGGCGCGCACAACCCCTTCTCGTGGTCGCTCTTCGAGGCGTACGGGGCCTATCCTTCAGCCAATGACCGGCACGTGACCGAGTTCTTCCCCGAGCGGTTCCCCGGCGGCCAGTACTACGGCAAGACGCTGGGGGTGGACGCCTACTCGTTCGAGGAGACCATTGCCTTGGGCGATCGCAGTTATGAGCAGATGCGGGCACAGGCACTCGGACGGGAGCCTCTCGATGAGTGGATTTTCCACCACAGTGTAGGGGAGCACGAGCAGCTCCTGAACATCATCCGGGCGTTGCGCTACGACACGCGCGAGATGTTTGCGGTGAACCTGCCTAACGAGGGAACGGTTCCCAGCCTCCCTGACGATGTGATCCTGGAGATCCCGGCGGTCGCTACAGCGATTGGTCTCCTTCCGGTCAAGACCCCGGACTTCTCCGATGAACTGGCGGCGATCATCAGTCGCCGGCTGGCCTCGACACGTCTCACCGTTGCAGCGGCTCTCAATGGCGACCGAAAGCTGTTCGTCGAAGCGTTGCTTCTCGATGGCGCCGTCACCGACCGGATCGTGGCCGAGGTGATGGTCGACGAATTCCTGGTGGCCCACCGGCCCAACCTACCCAACTTCTTTGCTGGGGAGCACCTGTCTGGAAAGGTAGGGTGAGGATGAACGATCCGGGTTGTGACGTACCACAGATAAGGGAGCGATTGGTCAGAGCGCGAGCGGAGCTGGAGCATCACCTGAGAGAAGGCATCATGCCTTTCTGGACGAAGCGTGCCATCGACGAGCGCTATGGCGGCTACTTCACGTGCTTTGATGCTGAGGGGCGATTGGACGAGGCCGACACTGACAAGCATATCGTGACGCAGACTCGGCTAATCTGGGGGTTCTCGACGTTTCACATGATTGACCCTCAGGATCAGGTTTCCCTTGCGTATGCTCGCCAGGGCGTGGACTTTTTCATTGAGCATTTCTGGGACACGCGCCACGGCGGGTGGGCCTGGAAGGTGGCGCGCGACGGAATGTTGATCGACAACGGCAAGGTCGTCTATGGGCAGAGCTTCGCGATCTATGCGCTGGCGACCTACTTCCTGGCATCGGGGGATCCGCGTGGCCTGGACTATGCCGAACGCACCTTCGATCTCCTGCAGCGCTACTGCGTCGATGTCGCACGGGGTGGGTACTACGAGAACCTGGAGCCCGACTGGCAACGTTCACCCGGCGGATTCTGCGCTGGCGATCGCAAGTCACTCGACATCCACATGCACCTGCTGGAGTGTTTCACTGTGTTGGCGCAGGCTTCCGGGAAGGAGATCCACCGGCGCAGGCTTCAGGAGGTCATCGACATCATCCTCGCCCATATGGTCGATCCGGAGAATGGATGCGGTGGAAATCAATACGACCTCGCCTTCAACCCAATTCCAGCCGTCGCCATCCGCCGGACGTGGAACGCCGATAGGGAGGGGGAGGCGGTCGAGACACCGACGGATACCACCTCCTATGGCCACAACATCGAGCTCGCCTGGCTATTGGTGCGTGCCTGTGAGATCCTGGGCAAGCCGAGGGATGTCTATGGTGACGTTGTGCGCCGATTGGTGGATCATTCGTTGCGCTATGGCCTCGACCGCGACCATGGGGGCGTCTACCGTGATGGTCCACACGCGGGCCCTGCGCTTGTGCGCGACAAGGAGTTCTGGCAGAACGCGGAGGCGCTTGTGGGGTACCTCGATGCTTTCGAGATCACGGGCGCCCCTGAGTATCTGGAGGCTTTCGAACTCGTGTGGTCGTTCGCCCGACGCGCTATGATCAACCACACGCTGGGCGAGTGGATGACGCTCGTGAGTGAGTCGGGTGAGCCGATCGTGGCTGCTATCGGTAACCCCTGGAAGGCGTGCTACCATTCAGGGCGTGCGGTGTGGGAGTCGATCCGGCGCCTTGACATGCTGCTTTCGGGCCGCTTCGGTGTCCTGGGTTGATGTAATGCGTCTCTTCAGGCAAGCGTGCTAAACTAGGATGAGCTGGCTGTAGCCAGGTGGGGCATATGCAGCAATGGCGCCGATGGGCGTCAGTTGGCATATGCTTGGCGCGGCTGGCGGTGCGCAAAGCGCAGAGTTAGGTGGAGGGAGATAACCATGTCTGAGGGTAAAACAATACGTGTTACTCGGAGACGACGCAGCAGCCCGTCGCAGTCTGGAGACAGGGAGCGCGCTGCGACCCCGCGCAGGGGGCAACGTGAGGAGTCTGCCAGTCCCAAGAGGCCTTCTGGAGCCGTGACGTCCGGGACCGGAGCGTCAGGCTATGGGACTACGCCGAGCCCAACGAGCCAGGGTTACGGTCAGGGCTTCACGGGCCAGACGGGCGGGGGAACCCAGCTGCCGCTAGGGGGGCTCCTGAACCTGCTTGGCGGGCGCAAGCTTCCACCCCTTTTGATCCTGGGCCTCATCGCCGTGGCAGTGCTGTGTGTCTGCGTGATGCTTGGCATCGCGCTGTCGGGCGGGGGGGGCCTGGGAGGCCTTGTCGACGAGTTTACAACGGTTCAAGACCCCTATGTCGAAGAGCCTGTCTACGCTGAACCCACGGCTGTGCCTGTGGCCACGCGGACCCCCCGGCCCTTTGTTCCGCCGGTTTCTGTGTCGGGTAGTGCTGAAGACACATGGTTGGTGATGCTCTATCAGGATGCCGACGACAAGATCCTGGAGCAGGACATTTACCTGGATTTGAACGAGGCCGAGCGGGTGGGCTCAGGGGATCAGGTTCATATCGTCAGCCAGGTGGATCGCTACGCGGGCGGTTATACTGGTGATGGCAACTGGTCCTCGACCAAGCGGTTCTATGTGACGCCCAACTCAGATCTGAACCGGGTGCAGTCACAGGAAATCGCTGACCTTGGCGAGGTCAACATGGCCGACGGGGATACGTTGGTTGACTTCGTCACGTGGGCAGTCGACACCTTCCCCTCCGACAAGTACGTTCTGATTATGTCCGACCACGGTATGGGGTGGCCCGGTGGGTGGTCGGACGGATCGACGATAAGTCGAGGGAGCGACAACGTGGCTCTCTCGGCTATGGGTGACTACATTTTTATGATGGAGTTGGACGAGGCGCTGCAGGAGATTCGGGCTACGACCGGCATCGACAAGTTTGAGATGATCGGGATGGATGCATGCCTGATGGGACACCTCGAGGTGTATACGATGCTGGCCGACCATGCCCGATATGCTGTAGCGTCGCAGGAGACTGAGCCTGCGTTGGGCTGGGCCTATGCAAGCTTCCTCAGTGAGTTGAAGGCGAATCCGGCAATGAGTGGTGCGGAGTTGGGCAATCTGATCGTCGACAGCTACATCTCCGAGGATCAGCGCATCGTGGATGACCAGGCGCGAGCCGAGTGGCTATCGCGCGGCGGGGTCACGCTGTCGGCAATTGACCTGGGACAGATACCGGCTCTCAATGACAGCCTGAACGCGATGGCCTATACGTTGCAGGGTGCACGCCAGAACCAGGTGGCGCGCGCCCGATCGTATGCGCAGTCTTTCACAAGCATTTTCGGCCAACAGGTGCCGGCTTCGTATCTTGACCTGGGTCATCTGACCCAGTTGCTACGATCTGAGAGTGGCAGCAGTGCCGTTGCCGCGGCGGCGGAGGATGTCCTTGCGTCGCTGGATCGGGCTGTCATCGCGGAGAAGCATGGAAGGCAAAAGCCGGGTGCCACCGGCGTGTCCATCTACTACCCGAACTCACAGCTGTTCCAGAACCAG
>JAKJAE010000195.1 GCA_022707665.1 Chloroflexota bacterium | reverse complement strand
CACCTTCATCGAGGGAGGATTCTGGTTGGACGATGGCCCTGCAGGTCTGGTGCTTGTGACGGTAGACGGGTTTCCGCTCGGATGGGGCAAGCGCGATGGCAACAGGATTCGCAGCCGCTATCCGGTCCATCTGCGTCGTGCGGGAGCGTTCGCGCCGGGCTGAGTTCGCTAGAGCGTATCGTCCTCGCCACCGAGGACGACCTGGCGTTTGCGGCCCGCCGCTTCCTGAGGACCTACCATTCCCATTGTCTCCATCTGTTCCATGAGTCGTGCCGCGCGAGGATAACTGATGCGCAGGCGACGCTGAATGCCCGAGGTTGAGACCTTGCCGTGATCCTTGGCATAGGCGATCGCCTGCTCCAGCAGGTCAGCATCCTCGCCTAGCCCCTCAATGCGCCAGTTCTCCGGGCCCTGGGCTTCAGCGATGACATCCCAAGGTGCCCGCGCTGGTGTCGCTCCAGCCTCTTGCTGCCAGAACCGGATCATCGACTCGAGTTCATCGTCGGTGATGTAGCAACCCTGGACACGGATCGGGGCTGACGCGTCGGATGGCAGAAAGAGCATATCTCCCTGACCGAGGAGTGTCTCGGCACCCGTTGTATCGATGATGACTCGTGAATCGACCCCGCTTGCCGTCGCGAAGCTGATTCGGGCGGGGAAGTTGGCCTTGATCAGACCTGTGACTACATCGGTGCTCGGTCGCTGGGTCGCTACGACAAGATGGATGCCCGTCGCTCTGGCCATCTGAGCGATGCGGGTAAGAGTTCGCTCTGTCTCCTCGGGCTCGGACATCATCAGATCTGCCAGCTCGTCGATGAGAACGACGATGCGCGGTAAGGGTGCCTCGGCCTCTTCCTCATCGTCGGGGGTGGTGTGCCGGCGCGCCAAGCGGGCGTTGTACTCGTCGAGGTTGCGAGCCACGGCCTTGGAGAACAGCTTGTAGCGCTCATCCATCTCATGGGCGACCCAACGCAGCACGCGCAGCCCGCGTTCGACGTCAGTCTCGGCGCTCCCCAGGAGGTGTGGAAGCCCGTTAAGGTGGCTGAGCTCCACCATCTTTGGGTCGATCGCGATCAGCTTCAGCTCCTCTGGAGTGTTGTGCGCGATGAGACTTGCGGCAAGCGCTTTGATGAAGATCGATTTGCCGCTGCCCGTGGTGCCGGCGACCAGCAGGTGGGGCATTTTCGAAAGGTCCGCGACTTGCGGGCTCCCTGCCACGTCCAATCCCACCGCAACACAGAGCGGTCGCCCACACTTGTGGAATGCATCGCTCTCGAGCACTGATCTGAGACGGACGGTCGTGATGGCGGCGTTGGGGACTTCGATTCCCACGACGGCACGCCCCGGGACGGGGGCCTCGACGCGCAAGGAACGTGCCGCTAACGCCAGCGCGAGATCGTCAGACAGCGCCGCAATCTGGCTAACGCGCACTTTGCGTTGGCGTTCGCCATCCACGCCGCGGTTGATGTAGCCTGGCGACACGCCGAACTGGGTCACAGTCGGGCCAGGGCGTACCTCGCTGACTCGGGCTGGAACTCCGAATTGCTCCAGTGTCTCCTCGATGATGTGGCTCTTGTGCTCGATCTCTTGTGGGTCCATACCTGCCGTCTGGGACTCACGGAGGAGATCCATGGGGATCATGCGCAAGGGGGACTTGACGCGTTTCGATTTCGTGGTGGGTTGTGGTTGCCGGATCTTGAGCCTCATCCGGCCTTCCCTGCTCTGGGGCGCGGGGGGTGCCCCGCTGGTCGCAGTCTTCCCAAGGGGAGAAACCGCTACCCCCGCGGCAGGGCTGTAGGCCTGTGACTCCGCTCCATGGGAGGCGCTGCGTCGCTCAGCGCGAGCCTCCGCTCGTGCCGCCTGGGCATCACGCCAGGCAGCCCAGACCTCCGATAGGCGCCTCCAGAAGATCATCACGTCCTTGTGAGTGAGATCGAGGACCAGGGCGACGCCCAGCAATGTCACCAGGCCCATCAAGAGTCCTGTGATCAGCCGGCCAAGGTAGTCGCTCAGAAAGAGGTACAGCGCCCACCCAATGACGCCCCCACCTTTGCCCGACTCGATCAGGATCCAACCGGGTTGCTTGATCAGGTTGAACGTCAGTGTCTGCAACCCAATGAGGGCCAGCTCGAAGCCCAGCAACGGACGCCAGCGCCACGTGGTGGGCTGGTGCACGAGGTGTCGCAGCCACAGTAGTCCGCCTGCGATGATGAATGCTGCCACCGGATACGCTGCCCAGCCAAACGCCAGGACCAGGAAGTGCACCCAGGCGGTTACCAGTTCGCCTGAGTTGATGCCCGGGATGAGCGTGATAAGGCTCACCGCGCCCAGGGCGATGAGCGCCAATGCCAGGATTTGCTGGCCTGCAGGTCCGGTGAGCCACGACCAGAGCCACCGCCAGGCTTTCCGTAACCAGGTATCGGGCTGAGGCTTGCGGGTTGTGGGTTGGCGCGATGTGGAGGTACGAGCGGCTGATGCACGCGAGGGCGCCGTGCGCGATGGCGCCGTGCGCTGGCTCTGAGTCGCCGCGCCGCTACGCGGGTGCGCCATACGTGCATAACGCCGTTCAGGCACGCTCAACCTCTTTCATGAGCGGGCTCAATGAGATCCGGTGTTCGTGCGGCACGATATCGAGGATCCGGACACTGATCGTTTCGCCGCACGAGTATCGCTGTTGGATGTCTTCTGGGTTGGTGAAGCCATCCAGCTCGGAGATATGCAGCAGTCCCTCAATCCCCTCCAGGAGTTCGACAAATAGCCCGAAGCGTTCCACACTGGCAATCGTACCCTCAACAACATCTCCAGGCTTGAGTCGCTGGTGCACGGTAGCCCAGGGGTTCGGGCGCAGGCGTTTGATACTCAGGCCAACGCGTTGATGGTCGAGATCAACGTTCAAGATCCTCACGCGCACACTCTGTCCGGGCTTGACGAAGTCCTGTGGATGCCGAACGCGGCCCCAGGAGATCTCGGAGATGTGCACCATACCCTCGAGTGGGCCGATATTGACGAATGCACCGAACGGACGCACGCTGGTGACGGTCCCATCGCAGACCGTACCAATACACAGCCACGGAGGCCATTCGGGTTTTTCCAGCTTGCAGTTCTCGACCTGTCGTTCAGAGAGCAAGATACGGTTGCGTGAAGGTTCGACCTCGATGATGCAGAAACGGAACGTCTTGCCGATATACTGCCCAAAGCAGTCTTCCCTGGCCACGGGGTCTGCCGGGAATGGGTAGGCAATCAGGTGCGATGCCGGGACGAAACACTCGACGGTTTGCCAATGCGCGATGAGACCGCCCCGGTTATAGCTGTCCACGGTGAGGCTTATCGCGCTGCGGCGGCTCTGTAGATCGCGGGCCTCATCCCAGATCTCCAGTGACACCGTAGCCACTTCTTGCCACTCCCACGGACCGGGGACTTCTCCGACACTGGTCGGTCCTTCGTCAAGGAGTGCTTGCCAGTATGCCTCACATGGTGGGCAGTATGGCGGTACATATAACTCCATTCACTACTCCTTCTCACCGGGTCTGGCTCAGTGGACGGACCAGCACTTAGCTGGTCGAAGTGCTCTGGGCCTCTTTTTCCATCTCAATGAGGATGTCAGCCAGGCTTTCGATCGCGACTCGCTGTTTCCGGTAGAGGTCCGACTCACTAACCGCCAGGCGCATCGCAACCTGACGAACCTTGTGGCCACGCAGGAATTTCATCTCCAGGATATTGTACAATAGCCATTCGGGAGCTGTCAACTTCAGCTCACCATCGGGACGTAACCGCTCAATTGCATTGGCCAGGACCGCCCTAAGCCCTTTGACGACATCTCCCTCGTAGTCGGAGGCCGCTTGTCGCACCACCTGGAGCTCCAGAAGGGGATTCTCTGTGAGACGGGGCCCACCCCAGTAATGGGCCAGGGCGTCGTGGACCCACTGGGGCAGTTCGGCCGACTCCGCAAGTGAGAAGCCCCCTACGGATTCCCCACCGTAGCGCATTATTCCCCCACGCATCTGGATATCCCGCAGCTCGGGCAACAGCGGGGTGAACGTTGCGAAGACAGCCTGTTGTAGACGTCGATCGGCCAGAGCCACCGAGGCCTGCATAAGCAGTTGATCGAGCCGGTGTTGTTGGCCCGATGCAGTCAAGCCATCGAGGCTGGGAGCTCGTAGCCCGATGAAGCCCAACAGATCACTGCCAGCCTTGTCACGCAAGGGAATCACCGTGTAGCCATCCCAACGGACGAAGGAATTACCTGCATCGCTTGCACCGCGCGTTTGGCTCACCTCTGCAAGTGGCAACCTTGCAATCTCTGCCTCCGACATTGTGAGATCGCACCAGATGTCCCAGTGCAACTGCCCCTGCTCGAGGATGGCCAGGAAGCCCCCCTGGCTGTGCATCAGCTCACAAACAGCAGCCAGAACATTCTCCAGAAACTGCTTCAGGTCTGCTGTTGTGAGCAGGCGTTGGCTAAGCTCCTGAGCCTGCGCGACCTCGTGCGCCCCCTCGCGATAGAGCATCAGGTCGATCAGCGGTTTGAGGAGTTCCACTGCTAACTGCGCCAGGATGACGGCGACCGCCAGGGCCACGAGCGAGAGCGTGTACTGTCCCAAGCCCATCATCGGCTCAAGCGTCAGTCCAACCCCGAAGGCGATCAGCGCTACGATGGCCGCCAAAGGTCCTCGCAACAGGAAACGGACCATCCGGTGCTTGATCACTCGATCGGGCATCAGTGTGCCGAAGAATGCCACACTGTAGGCCACCAGCGCTAGCATGGCTGCCACGGCGAGATTGCCTGCGATGAGCACGATCTGCAGGATGCCACTGGAAAGGCCCTCGGGCCATCCTGCGAGCAGCAGGTACGGAAAGACCCCCATGGCCGGCGCCACGAAGCCGATCGATAGGTATGCCATACGGCGCCGCGCGGTGTGGGTGTAGCAGCGTTTGCGGGCGTAGAGAGTCTCTCGTAGGCCCCACAGGGCTACAGAGGCGAACAGCAAGGCAAAGGGGTAGAACAACGGGCCGGGTTGAAGATGGAATACCCCCACGGTCATCGTGTTGCTCCGCACCACCAAATCTGCACCCAGAGCAAGCACGGCAATGATTGCGCTCATCCAGAAGCTTACGGGACGGAGCCATCTCGGCACACGGTCTACGACAACTGACTGCCTGATCGCCCGGACGAACTCGATGTAGAGCGACGGGGTGAACGCGATGCCAATCCATTGAAGGCGCAGCAGGTGTTCGGCATACACCGGTCCGGCAATATTGCGCAGGAGCAGATCCGTCAGGTAGGCCACGATGACGCAGCCCAAAAGCCCTACGAACGACCGGGCAACGCGGCTTCGCCGATTGTAGGCGATGAGGTAGAGTGCCAGCGCCAGTGCAGTCGCGCCGACCCCGGCGGTCAGGACGTCACTGGCCCGCTCGAGAAAGTGTAGCCAATCCATAGTCGAAGAAACGCTGCCAGGCCTCAGCGGATGCGTTGCCGGAAGAAAACAGCGACTTCCTGCCCGGGCCAGTAGGCATCCTGGAAGCCGCAGAACAGGAAGCGATGCTTGAAGGCAAAGGCAATGGCCGGATAGGCTTTCAGCGAACTGATGAGCACGATCTGATTGACATGTTGCCGGAGGCACCACTCTGTGGCGCGCTCAAGGAGCGCGGTTGCCATGCCGCGCCGTCGTTCCTCTGGTGCGACCACGAGGTCGGTGATCTGGGCCTGGTGGCGGGCTGGGTCGATGTCCAGGCCAAGATATCCGCTCACCTTGCGGTGCTCGATCGCCACCCAGAATGCATCACGTCGTTGCCACGTCTTGAGCGAACTATCATCAGGAGGGGGAGGCTGGATGCGGAGGG
>JAKJAE010000194.1 GCA_022707665.1 Chloroflexota bacterium | reverse complement strand
GATGACAACGTCAACAGCGTCGCATGCGCCGTGCTGCATTCGCGCGCCGTCCCAGCCATTGCCTCGTAGCGTGTTGATACGCCCGGCTAGCTGCACCGGACCTGATTCGAACCAGTGCGCCGCCAACGGTGCCGTTCGGTAGCGGATGAAGTAGTCGTAGGCAGTGCTCGTGAGCCCGATGACGAGAAGCGCTGAAGGTAATCCGCGTGCAACGATCCGGGACAGCAGCCGACCTTCATGTCGCAGCGATCCATCCTCCAGTCGTGTCGCCAGTCCCCCCAGTCCCAGCGTGGGCAGGAGGGCCGCGGTGGGCAGGACGCCAACGCCACGCAGGAAGTGCGGCGCATCCTCTGCAAGCAGTGTGGGGAGCGCCATCACTGCGGTCCAGATCACGGCAAGAGCTGCGCCGGGATCACGCCGAAGCCGGGCGAGGGCGATTCCCAGCCCCCATAGGAATGCCAGGCCCAATCCGGGCTCCCAGACCGGTCGTAGCGCAAGGTTGTGACGCCAGATGCGGTCGCCCTGTACGGTGAACATTCCTGCCGTGGCGATGGCGTGACGTAACAGAGTGCGCCACGGTTGGCCTTCGTGGATTTCCTCACTGAATACCGACACCTGACCGCTGCGAGCCAGTACCACCTCGGGAAACCTGAGCGTATAGAGGCCGAGGGGCAGCAGGACGATAAGGGCGACCAACACCGACAGGACCGCGCCGCGCCAGTGCAGCCGCATCTTCTGTGGATAGACCAGGAGGCCGTAGAGCGCGAGGGCCGCCAGCGCGATTGGCGTGAACCGCGCTGCCATATAGGTGTACCAGCTTGCACCGTAGAACACGCCAGCGGCCAGCCACGAGCGCCACCTTCCCGACCGGAGCGCCCGCGCCCCTTGGGCGAGGTAGAGCGCCATGAAGAGTGGTAACAGCACTGCGCGGAAGGCGACCCGGCTCAGGTGGACGTGCCAGAGCGTCACGGCAAGGACAGCCAGAGCCCAGCGCCCTGCACGGCGGCTCCAAAGCGTCCGACCCAGGTCATAGGTTGCTGCCAACGTGAGGATACCCGCAAAGGCTGAAGGTAGTCTGGCCGCAAACGGGCTGCGCCCGAGGCAGGCAATGGAGGTGGCCATGAGGTAGATGAAGGCTGGCTCGCGACCGTTGTTCGCCGGGAAGTAAAGCTGGAGCTGGCCCGTGAGCACAGATAGGGCGTCGAGTCCGTTCTGTGCTTCATCGTGATAGAGGCCTGCTGGCAGCCGGCCGATCTCAACCAGCCGCAACGCAGCGCCCAACAGCAGGAGCAGCAGGACAATGGCCTGGCTGCGCCAACGCACCGAACCGGTGAGACGAGTCTTGCCCTCGCGATAGGCCATGGCCAGGCTCACATGCCCGGCGGAGTCGTGCCGTCGGGCTCTGCCTCGGGGCTCTCAGTTGCGCGGATCACCGTTCCGTGCCCGCAATTTGCTGGATCCAGGAGCGCCTCTTCGAGTTGGCCCGGTTGTGTCCCCGACATGATGCGGACACGCAGGTTCGGCATACGGCCTACGAGCTCGACCATGCGCTCGACTTTGCCTGCCATGCCGCCCGTCACGTCCGTATAGCCTGATCGCCTCAGAAACTCCCTAACGTCTGGATAGGTTTGGGGCGTGATGGTGGGGACAGTCTCGTGCTCGCCATCCAGGACGCCCGGCGCATTGCCCAGTAGGATGATCCATTCCGGCAGGAGGGCGTTTGCCAGGTGAACGAAGAGATCCTCGGTGGACAGGATGGTGCCGCCCAGGGCCTCGTCGAAGGCGACATCACCGAACACCAAGGGTACCAAACCGTGGTCAAGCGCCTGCTGAATCGGCTCCAGTGCCAGCGAAGTGATGATGCCGCCACGAGCACGGACGGAGGCCGACGGTTGCAGACTGAGCACGGGGACGCCGGCTTCGGAAAAGCTCCTGGTGACGAGACGGTTCAGCTCGAGGGCAGCAGCACTGACCCTGGCAAAACCATGCCAGCCCTCGGGGGTCCTGACACCATTGCGGGTCCCGTATTGGCTAGCTTCCCAGTGTCCGAATGATCCAGAACCGTGACCGAAGAGGACCCGGGGCGCACGGCTGGTTTGCAGGACCGTATGAAGCTCGTGAGCCAGCCGTCGGAGAACCGCCATTCGCGCGGTCGAGCGCCTGCGCTTGTCGGTGATGAGCGATCCACCCAGCTTGACGAGAAGCAATGGGCTCACCGCTGACTCTCTTCCTGCATCAGCACCCGATTTCGGCGTGCCAGGTCGCAGTGGCACCTGCGGCGATCAGGGCCTGGCGGACTGCATCCACGGTATCGGGGTCGACCAGGGCGATAATGTTTCCGCCCTGACCAGAGCCTGTCAGTTTGGCCCCAAGCGCCCCGGCTTCGCGCGCTGCATCCGTGAGTCGGTCCAACTGGAAGTGCGAGACCCCCATCCTGGCAAGCAGTTCGTGGTTTTCGTTGAAGAGCACTCCCAGTGCCTGCAGTGCGCCTTGATCTACGGCCGCACGGGCAGCCTGGGCGATCGCCCCAATGCAGTCGAAGATGACGTTGTAGTAACTTGGTGCGGTCTCCCACCTGTGACGCACCTCAGCCACCGAGTCGCGGGTTGAGGCGGCGATGCCGCTGTTCGCTATAAGCAGATGGAACGGGGTGTGAATGCGGAGTATCTCCGGCGGGGCGCCACGCACGAAGTAGACCGGTTGCTCAAAGGCGATGACTGTGTTGTCGATGCCTGATGGTGTTCCGTGGTGGATCTTTTCGACCTCATAGGCCAGCGCGCTGATCACCTCTGGCGGTAGCTCGCTTCCCAGGAAGGCCGATAGGGCCCGCGCCGCCGCCACACTGATCGCCGTGCCGCTGCCCATTCCGGATGCCACTGGCAGATCCGAGCTAAGGGTCATGATGGCGTCGGGTTCGGGCGCCCCTAGAGATTCGAGGACCAGGTGTGCCATCCGTGCCAGCGGCTGGTCTTGGCCGACGTTTCGCAATGCAAAGTCGCGACCCAGATCAAGCGCTCTGATCACAAGCCCCGAATCCTTGGGACCAGGCAAGACGCTCGCCCGTGCTCGCATCGTGCTGACCGGCACTGCGATCGCGGGGCGTCCGTATACGACACTGTGCTCACCACACAGGATCGTCTTGGCTGGCGCTGTTCGTTCGAGGATTGATGGGGTCATCCTGGATCTATCCTATATACAGGATCCCTATCGCGGTCAGGCCCCACAGTGCGATATTGGCGAAGGAAGGGCGGTCAGCGAGCAGTACTTCATCTGGCGCCAGTGTGCAGTTCTGGGCATGGATGAGGTACATGTACCGGAACAACCCGTAGATCACGAACGGGATCGTGAGCATCATTCGGTAGTTCGGCGGCAGATTGGGCGCCGAGAAGGTGTAGAGAGCGTAGGCCAGGACGGTTGAGGACGTGACCATCGCAATCAACTGGTCAAGCAGGTAGATGTTGTAGTCCTTGAGAATGGGCCTGTGGTTCTCTGCTTCACCTTGCAGCGACACGAGCTCCGCACGACGCTTCGACAATCCCAGAAAGAGCGAGAGCAGGATCGTACAGATGTAGAGCCAGGGCGAGATGGCGGCGTCAGCCAGAGGCGCACCTGCGGCAACGCGCAGGACGAATCCTGTAGCGATGGCGAGGACATCCAGTAGCACGATGTTCTTGAGCAGAAAGGAGTAAGCAAGTTGCAGAAGCAGGTAGCCGAACAGGATGACGGCAAACTGAAGGTTCAGCCAGAAGCCGGCGATCAGCGAGCCGAGAGCCAGAACCACCGCACCGGCAACCGCGGTACCGGGCGTCAGTGCTCCTGAGGGGAGGGGGCGAAGCTTTTTCGTCGGATGCTGGCGGTCTTTCTCCAGGTCAGCCAGGTCGTTGACCGTGTAGACGACTCCGGAGATCAGGCAGAAGAGCACAAATCCCGCCACAGTTTTCAGAAGGTAGGCAGTGTCAAGGAGTTTGAGGTCGAAGACCAGGGCAGCAAAGAGGATGCCGTTCTTGGTCCACTGTTTGGGACGCATGGTCTTGAGAAATGCGCGAAGTGTCGCCACTGTTCTGTCTCGTCGTTGAGGGCTATTGAACGTTGATGTCCGGCTGCTATCATAGCTTGTTCGCAGAGATTGACAACCTTAGCGCACTCGGTATACTCAGATGAGGATGACACTGCAGACTTCGGACATCTGTCCCAAGCTGCTGTGATCGTGTGGACGCTCATACCATCGTGCCCCAGTATGAGGACACGGTGTACGGCAAAAGCCTCAACTACAACTGACAGACAGACGCTAGCAGACCCTGCGGGAGAAGACGGGGCCGCAGGGTTAGTGCTGCCTGTCGTTCGACGTTGACAACGTGGTTGTATCGGCTATAATGACTCGGATTATGCGCCGGAGCGAATTGGGCGGCGTGCCGGCGTAGCCCTTTGATTGGGACTGAATGCGCGCATAACGCTATGCTGATCTGATCCGTCTGTCATGCCGCTTCGGATGAACTGCTAGGGGTAGGGAGGAAGAATGAACCGTGATGAACGGGTGACGGAAGCACGCACGTTTAAGGTTCTCCGCATTAGCCTGGCTTCGCCTGATGACATTCTCTCGTGGTCGTATGGTGAGGTCACCAAGCCTGAGACTATCAACTACCGCCGTCTTCGCCCTGAAAAGGATGGGCTGTTCTGCGAGGCCATTTTCGGTCCATCGCGCGACTATCAGTGCTACTGTGGTAAGTACAAGGGTATCCGGTATCGTGGGATAACTTGTGACAAGTGTGGCGTCGAGGTTACACGTAGCTCAGTACGGCGCGAGCGTATGGGGCACATCTCTCTGGCGGCCCCCGTCGCGCACATCTGGTACACCCGCAGGATCCCCAGCCATTTGAGTGTCCTTCTGGACCTGAGCAAGCGCAACCTGGATCGGGTTCTGTATTTTGCTCAGTACATCGTCATCTCCGTTGACGAGGATGCAAGACAGCGCGCACTGAAGCGCATCGACGATGAGGAACAAGCCCGCATCACGCGGATGGAGGATGCGGCTGCAGCGCGGATTTCCGAGCTCGAGGGCAAGGTTGCTGAGCGCAAGGAGAAGCTCGAGGCGGCACAGGGTAAGCTCTCTGCGCAGCTCGAAGAGGAGCTGAACGTTCGGACCGAGCAGATCCTCGGCGACGCTCGTCGTTTGCAGGATCGCCTGGAAGGGATGATGGGGCGGGCAGCGACGGAGGCGATTGCCTTCGCACCCACCGACACGGTGATTGTTGAGGCTGACGAAGTGGTCAGTCGCGACCACTATGCGTTGCTGAATACCGTAGCTCAGGATGCCCTGGACGCATTGGAGAAGGAGATCCGCCAGCGGGAGTCTGATGTTCTCAGCCCTGTGGAGGAAGGCGTCGAGGCCCAGGCCGAGGATGTGCAGACTGAGATTTCACAAGTGCGGGAAGAGCTTGCCGAGAAGGTCGGGATCATCCGGACGCACTATAGCGACCTCCGTGAAGAACTTTTCAGTCTTGCGGAGCTGCAGTTCTACAATGAGCAGCGTTACCGGGAGCTGCGCCAGCGCTGGGGCCAGGTCTTCCGGGCCGGCATGGGGGCAGAGGCAATCTACGAGTTGCTCCGTGGCCTGGATCTCGATGACATATCCGAGAAACTGTGGCACGAGGTTCGGTACGGACGCTCGGCTCAGCGACGGAAGCGCGCGACGCGACGCCTGCGTGTGATTGAGGCGTTGCGCAAGAGCCGGAACGATCCCGCGTGGATGATCCTCACCGTACTGCCGGTTCTGCCGCCCGAGTTGCGACCGATGGTGCAGCTCGATGGCGGTCGGTTTGCTACTTCGGACCTGAATGACCTGTACCGGCGTGTGAT
>JAKJAE010000193.1:247-5882 GCA_022707665.1 Chloroflexota bacterium | reverse complement strand
GCTGGTTCATCTTGAACGCAATATACCCATCGCCGTGCTCACGATGTTGCGCAATCTCCCGATCGATGCGCATCGTGATCTGTTCTCGCATGTTTCCAGGTGCAACCAACAGCTTCCGGTATTCTTCCTTCCGTGAGTAGCCGGTCAACGCGTTGAAGAGGTCCGCTACATCGTCACCGATCTCGGGATCGATGGTGAAGTAGCCCAAGTCGGAGTAGATGCGGGCCGTGACCGCGTTGTAGTTGCCCGTGGCCATGTGGACGTAGCGCACCAACCCCTCCGGCTCGCGCCGTACCACCATGCAGAGTTTGGCGTGGGTCTTCAGCCCGATCAGGCCATAGATCACGTGGACGCCCGCACGCTCCAGAGCCTTGGCCCATACGATGTTGTTCTCCTCGTCAAAGCGCGCCTTGAGTTCCACCAGGACCGCGACCTGCTTCCCGTTCTCGCGTGCCTCCAGAAGCGCCGAGACCACCGGGGCATTGGGCCCGACCCGGTACAGGGTCTGTTTGATGGCCAGCACCTGCGGGTCGCGGGCGGCCTCCAGCAGGAAGTCGACCACCGGGGTGAAGCTGTCGTAGGGATGGTAGAGCAGGATGTTCTTGCGCCGGCGAATGGCAGCAAAGATGCTCTTGCCGCTGGCAAGAGACCGCGACGTGTAGGGGATGAAAGGCGCATCCTTCAGGTCGGGGTTGTTCACTTCGGTGAGTTGCATCAGATGGGCCAGCCCGATGGGACCATCGACGGTATAGAGCAGATAGGGCGCGATCTCCAGGTTCTGAAGCAGAATGTCCCGGATGTCGCGCGGCATAGCCTTATCCACCTCGAGCCGCACCGCAGACCCGAACTGGCGCATCCCGACGCTCTCCTCGATCGACTCGAGCAGGTCTGAGGCTTCGTCCTCCTCGATCTCGAGGTCAGCGTCGCGGGTGACCCGAAAAGGATAGGCCGCGACCACGTGCATTCCCGGGAACAGCAGATCGAGGTTCTCAATGATCACGTCCTCGATCCAGACAAAGTCTGTCGTCTCGACCGAATCCAGGCCGAGCGTCTCATACGACTCGGCACGCTCCTCCGCTGGAATACGCAGCAGCCTTGGGAACGACCCGGGAATCTTGAGGCGAGCAAACCTGCGGCGTCCACCTGGATCCTCGATGACAACGGCGAGGTTGAGGCTCAGATTCGAGATGTGCGGAAAGGGATGCCCTGGATCGAAGGCAAGCGGCGTCAACACGGGAAACATCTCGCGCTCGAAATGCCGGCGCAGCAAGCGGCGCTGCTTTCCTTTTAACTCGGAATAGAACAGGATGCGGATGCCAACCTGTCGCAGCTTGGGCTTGAGATCCTCGCGCCAACACGCCATCGCCTGATCGAAGATGGGAACGAGGTCACGTCGGATAGCGGCCAACTGCTCAGCAGGCGACAGGCCATCGGGCGGCGCCTCCACGACCCCGGCACCCAACTGACGGCGCAAGCCCGACATCCGGATCATGGTGAATTCATCCATGTTGTTGAAGAAGATCGCCAGGAACTTGACTCTCTCCAACAACGGATGGCGGCCCTCTTCCAACGCTTCACAGAGCACGCGATAGTTGAACTTGAGCAGGCTCAGTTCACGGTTGAAGTAGAGGGACGGTTCATCGAGCGAAATCGATGGGGGCACTACGGCCGGCAGAGGGGTGACATGGGTCGACAACAGCTCTGTCTCCATGGCCTTGATTTCTTCCGTTGTCATCCAGGGCTCCTTCGACCGACAATGTCGTGTGCGCGGTGGACGTCCCCCGGCATCCGCAGCGTCTATGCTTCCCATTGTACAGACTAAGGCCTAACATTGCAACCAAGCTCGCGATGCCAGGGCGTCGATCGCGTTGACAATGCGCGCGCGCATGGTATACTCCGCGTCGCGTTCCGGAGCGCCGCGTTCCAACGCGCTGCGTCAGAGCCATGGAGGGATGGCCGAGCGGACGATGGCGGCGGTCTTGAAAACCGTAGTGGCTGTAAAGTCACCGTGGGTTCGAATCCCACTCCCTCCGCCTGATCGGGGCTGGGCAGACGGGCAGTTTGACAACTAAATTTGGAGAGGTGCCAGAGTGGACGATTGGGGCTGCCTGCTAAGCAGTTGTGGGGGTTAAACTCCACCCAGGGTTCGAATCCCTGCCTCTCCGCCAGAGTGGGACACAGTCAATACATCGGCTGTGTCCCTTTTGTTTGCCTGAACCCAATGCGCGCACCTCCAGAACCCCGCTGTGGCGTTGTCGGCTCCCTCACGCGCCAGTGCCTTTTCCGACTGGGCGATCTGAGTAGACTGTGGAGCGGCCCGAGCGTGCCCTGTCGCTCGGGGAGAGTCCCCGGTGAAAGGTCCGAACCTAATGGCAATTGAACAGGTTAAGGCGTATTTCGAGCAGTTTGGCCTCGCAGAGCGGATTCAGGAGTTCGAGGTGTCGAGTGCCACCGTCGAGCTGGCAGCCGCGGCGCTGAAGTGCGAGCCCCGGAGGATCGCCAAGACGCTTTCGTTCATGATCGATGGCCAGCCTATCCTGATCGTGGCGGCTGGCGATGCCAAAATCGACAATCCCAAATACAAGGCCCAGTTCGGGACGAAAGCCCGCATGCTCACACCTGACGAAGCCGTGAGCCTCATCGGCCACGCGGTCGGTGGCATCTGTCCCTTTGCGCTCAACGAGGGCGTGACGGTGTACCTGGATCGATCGTTGCAGCGGTTCGAGACCGTCTTTCCCGCTTGTGGCAGCGGCAACAGCGCCATCGAACTCACCATCCCGGAGCTGGAGCGATACTCCACGTACACGGCGTGGATTGATGTCTGCAAAGGCTGGGACTAGAACCGCCAACATCTGAGGGGGAAGGCCCAGGGCCTTCCCCTCTTCTTCCGGTGTACTGCGCAGCTCTGCCCCGCCTCTAGGCGGTCACGTCCTTCGGGAACAGGGGCTCGCCCGGAACCACGGCGGTGCCGGGAGTCAGCAATCCCAACACCAGGTCCGCTCGCCGTGGATCTCTCGGTTCGCAACCGAGAGACCGCTGGAGCACGGCCATTCGCTCTGGCAGCACGGGGCTGAGCAACACCGATGCCACCCGCAGTGCCTCGGCGCCGGTGTACAGAATCGTGTGAACGCGCCCGGTTTCGCCCGCCTTGGCACGCGTCCAGGGTGCGGTGGCCTCCAGGTAGCGATTCGTGGCACCGACCAGGTCCATCACAATCCCCAGAGCGTCATTGACCGCCAATCTCTCGATAGCCTCAAACACCGGCTCGCTGATCCCCTCGACCTGGGCTCGCAGCGCCCGTTCAGCGTCCGTTTCCGTCGCAGGCGCTGGGATGCGACCCTCACAGTAGCGCCCCGTCATCGCGACAAGGCGACTCAGGAGGTTGCCAAGGTCATTGGCCAGGTCAGACCGGTAGCGCGCCTCGATCAGGTCCGGCGTGAAACTCGCATCACGGCCCGGCGTCATCTCTCGCATCAGGAAGTAGCGGAAAGCATCCACGCCGTAAACGTTGGCAAGGTCCAGCGGCCTGACGACGTTGCCAAGTGACTTCGACATCTTGATCCCCTCGACGTTCCACCAACCGTGAGCGAAAATCATCCGCGGTTGGGGCAGGCCGAGCGCGTGAAGCATCGTGGGCCAGTAGACGGCGTGCGTCGTCAGGATATCTTTGCCAATGAGATGCACGCATCGAGGCCAGAGAGTGGCAAATCGGGCATCGGACCGCAGAAGCCCCCCACCCCAGTCTGAAATCCCCTCGGGCAACACAGCCTGAGGTCCCAGGGCTGCAGTGACGTAGTTGAGTAGAGCGTCGAACCAGACGTAGGTGACGTAGTCCGGATCGAAGGGCAAGCGGATACCCCACGACAGGCGCTCGGCAGGACGACTGATGCACAGGTCGCCAAGGGGCTGGCGGAGGAAGCCCAGCACCTCGTTGCGCCGCGACTCGGGGCGAATGAAATCCGGGTGTGCCTCGACATATGCCACGAGCCAGTCCTGATGGGCGCTCATCCTGAAGAAGTAGTTCTTCTCGGATAGGCGCTCGACAGGACGGCCACAATCAGGGCAGAGGCCATCGGCCACGTCTTTGGCGGTCCAGTAACGCTCGTCAGGCACGCAGTACCAGCCCTCATAGGAGCCTGCGTAGATCTCGCCCTTGTCCCAGAGCGCCTGCAGTGCCGACTCCACGACGCGGATGTGACGGGCCTCCGTTGTGCGAATGAAGTCGTCGTGCCTGATGTGCAATCGCTGCCACGTTTCCTGGAAGCGCACGACCGTGGCGTCGGCCTGTTCCTGCGGCGTGATGCCGTGTTCCCGGGCCGAGCGCTCGACCTTCTGCCCGTGCTCATCGGTCCCGGTGAGAAAGAAGGTGGGCGTCCCCCTCAGCCGCGCAAACCGGGCCAGCACATCGGCCAGGACAGTGGTATAGGCATGGCCCAGATGCGGCTCGTCGTTCACATAGTAGATCGGTGTGGTGATGTAAGTGAACTCATCCATAGCATTTCCTCCCTTAGCTGACAACGAAAAGCGCCTCCCTATGGGAGGCGCCTGCACGTGATCGAACTCACCTGAGCGTCGCTCGCTCAGTCCCTCCCCAACGCACCATGGCCATGGCTCATCACCATGGCCCTACGCATCATCATGGAGGTCCTGACGGGCGTGTAAGCGTTCATCTCATCACATCCTTGTCATCATTATAGCACGGGATCGCACAGCCGTGCACACCTACCCCATCAGATCCGCGAAGCCCGCAGTTGACGCACAAGCAAAACGGGTTTACCTTGCAGGAGAAGTGATATCAAGAAGGCTGCGATAGTGACGAAGACGGATCTGCGTGAGAGGCTGGCCCGCGAGGGCGAGGCCCGGTTACGCGAGGGCTACCACTGCTCGGAGGCAGTGTTGATGACGCTGGGACCCCACGTGAGACAGCCCTGGGACCCCACATACCCGCGCCTGGCCACAGGCTTTGCTGGCGGCGTCGGGGGGACACAAGCTGACCTATGCGGCGCGCTGGCGGGCGGCGTGATGGTCCTCGGCGCGGCTCTGGGTCGCACCACGATCGTTGATGATCAAAAGCTCATGGCCCTGGTCGCCGAGTTCCGGCGTCGCTTCGTCGAGGCCTATGGCATCACGCGCTGCGAGACCATCCGGGCGACGGTGATTAAGAACGAGGGCGGGCTGGGAAGCTGCGCCGTCCTGGTGGGCCAGGTCGTGGCGATGCTGTATGATCTTCTTGCCGACGCTGGCCTGATCGACGAGGGCGCCTAGGTCCGCAGTGCCGGAATCGCCCGGCGGAGCCGATCCACGCTCCGATGAGGCAGCGAAAGGAACTGAAAATGGCATCACCTGAAGTGCAGGCCGAGGTCGACCTCGAGCGCGCAGAGCGTTTCTACACGCGGCTGCGCCGGAGAATCACCCGGTGGTTTGACCAGCGGGGCAGCCTGGGCGGTCCGATCGCGAAGGTCGTCCTGGTAGTACCGGACTTCTTCGCACTGGTTCTGCGTCTGTTGCGTGATCCACGCATCAGTGGTCAGACCAAGCTGGAATTGGCTGCTGTGACCGCCTACGTCGTTTCGCCGATCGATCTGCTTCCCGACTTTCTCTTTCCTATCGGCTACGCAGACGATGCTGTCGCCCT
>JAKJAE010000193.1:0-237 GCA_022707665.1 Chloroflexota bacterium | reverse complement strand
ACTCATGGGCGAGGCCGGCGAAGACATCCTGAGGGAACACTGGGAAGGCGAGGCCAACGTGCTGCACGCCATTGCATCGGTAACGGCCTCTGCCGATGAGGTGCTGAACAAACGCCTGGTGAAGCAACTCCGGCGCCGCTTCGGACGGGGCTAGCGCTGAAGCCCCCACGGGCATAGCAGGCAGCATCCTGGCCCCTGAAGCGTTGAGCGCGCCGACCCGTCCGTGCGCCTTGCCGT
>JAKJAE010000192.1 GCA_022707665.1 Chloroflexota bacterium | reverse complement strand
TAGTGGCGGCGGTCTCTCCGGCGGTCATAGTTCCCGCTATGCTGCAGCTCAAGGATGAAGGATGGGGCATGAAGCGGGGCGTCCCGATCATCGTCCTGGCGGGCGCATCGATCGATGACATATTCGCGATCACGCTCTTCACCGCTTTTCTGGGAATGGGCACCGAAGCTGAACGCTCGCTGCTGGGGCACCTCGTCCAGATTCCCATCCAGATCGTGGGCGGGATCGTCATCGGCGGCGCCATTGGGTATGGACTGGCTGCCCTGTTTCGCCGCCTGGCAATCTCGCACGTCGAGGGCGTGGGTATCACCCTCACCGGCGCCCTGGCCGCGCTCGTCATCGGCGAGCACCTTGGCGTAGCCAGCCTCCTTGGGGTTATGACACTGGGATTCGTTCTACTCGAGCGGGTCACACACCGGTCGATGCACATCGAGCAGACGCTCAACCAGGTGTGGTACTTTGCCCAGATCTTCCTCTTCGTGCTCATTGGTGCCGAGGTCAACCTCGGCGTGGCATGGCAGGCAGGCCTGGCCGGACTGGCCGTCATTGGCGCGGGCCTGTTGGCCCGGTCTCTGGGCGTGATGCTCGCGCTTCTGAGGTCGGACCTGACAGCCCGGGAACGGCTCTTTGCCACGTTTGCCTATCTGCCCAAGGCCACCGTTCAGGCGGCCATCGGAGGCATCCCGTTGGCGATTGGGGTGCCCTCTGGGGCAACCATCCTGGCGATCGCCGTACTGGCCGTGCTCCTGACCGCGGGGCTTGGTTCGATCCTGATCAAGCTGGCGGCCCCTCGGTTGCTCGAGAGGGAAACGGACGCCCCCGCGATCGGCGGCCCGTCACGGCAACCGTCGGCGTAGGATCCACGCCGGGCAGGAGGCGCAGGTATGCCGGACCCGTTGGTCAGCGAGTGGCTCAACGATCACCAGCTTCAGTCGGTGGTCATCGCGCTGAGAGTCTTCGAGGAGCGGCTTCGTGAGGCAGACGCGGCCCTGAGGGGGAAGGAATCGGACGGCATCTTGGTCGTCCCCGTTATCCACCTTGGTCAGGATGAGGTCGAGTTGGCTCGCAGTCGCATCGCCCAGGCTCTCGATGAGATCGCTGTCATGGCTCGCGACTTGTCGCTCGAGCCCAAACCCGATGATGTGAAAGCGACAATCCGTGGCATGATGAGTGCCAGTTGGGTTGATCTCATGGACGTTCGGTCGGTCGCACTGCGGCGCTACGGTGGGGTGGACCCCCGGGTGGAGCTGGGGCTCGATCCTGTCGTCGAACGTCTCGCCCAACTAGCCTTGTCCATTGCGTCTCTGATGGGCGGCTAGAGTCGAAGGCAGTCTACCACCGGCGCACGGGCGCCGGGTTACTTACCCTATGGAGGCATGAAATGACGATCATTGATGATATCTGGGCACGTGAAATCCTGGACTCCCGTGGCAATCCCACGGTCGAGGTTGAGGTCCGGCTCGAGGATGGAGGGCGCGGGCGGGCTGCCGTGCCTTCGGGCGCCTCGACTGGCGTCCACGAGGCACTGGAGCTCCGCGATGGCGACCCCACGCGCTACGGTGCCAAGGGTGTCCTGCAGGCTGTCGACCACGTCAACAATGAGCTGGCGCCCGAGCTGGTGGGCCTGGATGCCCTGGACCAGGCAGGCGTTGACCAGGCGATGCTGGCGCTCGACGGCACACCGAACAAGCACAAGTTCGGCGCCAACGCCATCCTGGGCATCAGCCTGGCAGTGTCGCGCGCGGCCGCCGACTCGCTGGATCTACCGCTCTACCGCTACCTGGGCGGCGTCTCGGCGCGGGTGCTGCCCGTGCCCATGTTCAATATCCTGAACGGTGGTGTGCATGCCAACTGGCAGGGCACCGATCTCCAGGAGTTCATGATCGCACCGGTCGGCGCAGACACCTTCCGCGAGGCGGTCCGTTGGGGCAGCGAGGTCTACCAAAACCTCAAGAGCGTCCTCAAGGCCAAGGGGTACACCACCGGCGTGGGCGACGAGGGCGGCTTCGCCCCGGCGCTCAAGTCCAATGCCGAGGCCGTCGAGCTGATCCTGCTCGCGATCGAGAAGGCGGGCTACCAGCCCGGCGAGCAGATCGCGATTGCGCTCGACCCGGCATCGAGCGGGTTCTTCGAGGATGGCGTCTACAATCTGCGGACCGAAGGACGCAAGGTGGACTCCGCCGAGATGGTGGCGATGTATGCCGACTGGCTGGAGAAGTATCCCCTGATCGTGCTCGAGGACGGATTGGCCGAGGATGACTGGCAGGGCTGGCGCCTCCTCAACCAGACGCTGGGCGACCGACTGGAGCTTGTTGGCGATGACCTGTTCGTTACCAACGTGGCGCGCATCGCCCGCGGCATCGAGGAGAACGTGGCCAACGCGGTGCTGATCAAGCTCAACCAGATCGGCACGCTCACCGAGACGATCGCCGCGATCCACATGGCCCAGAAGGCCGGCTGGGGCGCGATGGTCTCTCACCGCAGCGGCGAGACGGTCGACAGCTTCATCGCCGACTTCACCGTCGCGATGGGCACCGGGCACCTCAAGACAGGTGCGCCGTGCCGGGGCGAGCGCGTCGAGAAGTACAACCAACTGATGCGCATCGAAGAGGAACTCGGCGAAGCAGCCGTCTACGCCGGGCGCAAGGCGTTCGTGCGCTAGGCCCTGCTGCAGGGTGCCAATAGGCCGTGCCGGAGGCTACCATAGCCTCCGGCACGACTGTCTCTTGGGGCTGCACAAACGCCTGGCTCGGTCTGCCCAGGACCGCAGCCCGATCGACGCCGGCTGCTAGGCCGTCGCGGCGCCGCTGCTCGACTTCAGGTCACGCCCGAACAGGGCAAAGTAGACAGTTCCCAGCACGCCAAACCCAAAGGCAGTGAGGAAATTCACACTTGGGGAGACGTTCCACAGCAGGGCGCCACCGAACGCCGCGACCGACACGATCACGTCACGCACCAGGTAGTAATAGCCGAACATCGCGGCTTTGCGGTCATCGGGTGCCAGGTCCATGATCAACGCCTTGCGCGTCGGCTCCCCAAACTCCTTCAAGCCACGGATGATGAACGCCACGATGAGCATCGCGTAGGATCGCGAGATCAGCAGGGCCAGGGGAAAGAGCGTGAAATTGATAAAGGTGATCACGACGAAGGGCTTCTTTGTGTTGCGATCGGCCAGATAGGCGACCGGGATATAGACAAGCATCGCCGTGACCATTTCGATCGCGGTGAGCACGCCAAACTGCGGCGCCGAGATGCCCACGTGCTGCATCGCCCAGACAACGGCGAACGCATAGGGAATCTGCTCACAGAAACGCACCAGGATGTCGGAGACCAACAGATTGCGCAGGTCGGGTGACATCAAGCGGCGCAACGCCAGAGGGTTACCCTCCGCCTTGTGCGACCCGGGCACATCCTCGATCAGGTGCTGCTGCAACAGCAGCGCCACAATGCCCAGCACGAGCGCAGCGATGAAGGCAATCCGTACCCCATCGCGCTCTCCATAGGCCGCGATCAGTACCCCACCCACGACGGGTCCAAGAGCCATGGGGATCCGTCGCACGAGCGAGTGCATCGAGACCCCCATCGTCCGCTTCGTCGTCGGCATGGCCTTGGAGACCATGCTCATCGTCGCGGGCAGAGAGATCGCCGTCCACGACAGGAAGAAAACCGAACCAATGATGACGGCATACCAAACCGGAAAGAGGATCACGATCACGTACCCGGTCATGGCAATCACGTTGAAGAGCGCCAGGGCGCGCTTGTAGCCCAGGCGGTCGCTCAGATACCCCCCAGGAAATGAATAGAGCGCGCTGAGCAGGTTGTCCATCCCGTTGAGGAGCCCGATCGACAGCGTCCCGCCGCCCAGTGCAAGCAAGTAGATAGGCAGGAAGCGCTCCGCCATCTTCTCGCCCATCCCGACCAGCACGACCATGACCAGCAACGCCGCGATGTTGCGGCGGAGTCCGAAAAACGCCCCAAGTCGATGGACGAAATCTGACTTGTTCGGCCCTTGTGCGACGCCGTTCATTGCCCCACCTCCATAGACTGCGCGATAGCCTGACAGCACGACACTCCGCGCGAGGTGCCACCCCCGGCTCGGTGAACCTACGTCCATGCGTCAGCCCGGGCAGTCCGGCCCCGGAACCAACAGCCCTAACCGATACGCCGACCCGACACCTGAGCGACCGCGCGCAGCCAGGCATCCCGTTCCGCTCCCATGGGCTCGTCGCCGTGGCTGAAATCATGGTTGGCGATGAACTCCTCGAGCTCCGCAAGCAACGTCTCCGATGCACGCCGCTGTAACTCCGAAAGCGCCTGCAGTTGTGCCGCCGTCGGCTTCAGCGCCAGCGCGCGGCCAAAGTGGGGCCAACAGAGCCCCCCGGCGCGCAGTAGACCCTCGGCGATCTCGTCGTCGGCAATGTGC
The DNA here is from genome assembly GCA_022707665.1 of Chloroflexota bacterium. GTDB lineage: Bacteria > Chloroflexota > Anaerolineae > B4-G1 > SLSP01 > PWVB01. Next base: position 1,469 of record JAKJAE010000192.1, on the reverse strand, counting down.
TCGAGCCGCGTCTGCAGAGTGGCTGTCTCTGCCTGAGCCTACACCTCACAGGCCGGACACGATCCCTGAGGCGCGAGCGAACGGGCCAGCGGTTCAACGCCCGCCTGCCCACCTGGGCCTAGAGCGCTCCTTGGCCAGGTCCAGGCACGATGCGACCCGTCGGCGCCATCTTGAGCAGGACGTGACCGCAGAATGTCCAACAACGCGCGCAGCGCCGGCCGGTAGAGGACTGCGATGTCCAGGGCCGCGCCGGTCTGGCCAGCGAGCTGCCAGGCGTGCGCTACGCACCACCCCCTCGATCGGAGCACAGCCCGTTGCACACCCGGGTCGTTGGCATACGTATAGACGACGGCGGCCGCATACCGTCTGACCCCGGCAGCCGACAGGGTGCGGATAGCGCAGCCAGGCTCTGTGAGCGCCTCACGAAGCGCATGATAGTGCATGTGCCTGGCCAAACGCCGCTTCCTCAGCCGCACAGAGCGCCTCAGGCGCGCCCGTGAGACGCTTCCCCCGTGAGCGCCGAAAAGAGGATGGCTCGGTCGGCCAATCCAAGAGGCCGTCCCGCGTCATCGACGACGACGATCCACTTGCGCCCTTCGGGGATCATCAGACGCAGCGCTTCGACTATCGTCATCTCCGGCGGCGCTGTCAACGCGCCTTCGGACATGATGTCGCGCGCGGTGACCGACAGCTCGGGGGACCGGCCGCGACCACGCAGGGCGGCCAGGAGCCCACGTTGGTGCTGCGAGGGCAACCTGCCGACCACGTCGGCATCGCTGATGAGGCCGATGACGCGACCGTCTGCGCCGGTCACGACCAGCCGGTGCGACCCTGACTGCACGAATGCCGTGATGATCGCTTGCAGGCCGCTGTCATAGCGGACTGCAGGGACCTTGGGGGACATCACGTCCCCCAACGTTGTCAACACGCCGACGAAGGCTTCCGGCACCTCGTGCTCGGGGGCGATGTCGCAGACCTGGCGCAGCACGTCCACCCGGGAGAGCACGCCGACCAGCCGGCCCCCCGCGTCGACCACCGGCAGTCGCTTCACGCCCTCCCCCACCATCAGGCGCACAGCCTGCCCCAAGCGGTCACCCTCGCTCACCGCGATAACCGGCTGGCTCATCACCTGCGACACCTGAAGTGCCGAAGTCTCGAGTGCGGCAACGCTCTCCTGCACGAGCTGTGCATCCAGTTGCCGGGCCACGGAGAGGCGTTGAGCGAGGCCGGCCCGCTGCAGGAGGTCCTCGTCGGTGAGCATCCCCACGAGCACCCCCTCGCTCACCACCGGTAACGTCTTGACGCCCCACTGCAACATGGTCTGCCAGGCCTCGGCGACCGTAGCATCCGCCCGCAGCGAGACCGGGTACCGCGTCATGACCTCCGAGACGAGGCGATCGGCTGGCAGAGGATGCAGATAGCGGTGCGTATACCTGATGACCTGTACCGGCTCGAGGGTCATCAAGCCC
>JAKJAE010000191.1 GCA_022707665.1 Chloroflexota bacterium | reverse complement strand
GAGGGCGTAGCCAATCGCGCCCTGGGAATCCGCCCCGCAGACGTCAATCGGCACTTCGTGCATCCCGGCAACCTTGGCTGCGATCTCCGAGCGGCGCAGGATGAAACCGACCTGTGGTCCATTTCCGTGCCCGATGGCGACGTCCCACCCCATCTCGATCATATCGGCGATGTGATAGCACGTCTCTTTCGCTGCCTGGTACTGATCTTCAACTGTCTGATGTTGTTTATCCTTGATCAGCGAATTTCCGCCGATGGCGATCACGGCCCATTTCCTGCGTGTTTCGACCTGAGATGGCTCCATGGTCCTGTCTCCCTTCGTTTCTACCGTACAGGTCTGACTACCACATCGTCAAGGCCATCACCGCTTTCTGCGCGTGCAACCGGTTTTCAGCCTGGTCGAAGACGACCGACTGTGGTCCATCCATGACCTCGCTGGTCACCTCGATGTCGCGATCCGCAGGAAGCGGGTGCATATAGATCGCATCAGGCGCCGCAACCCGCATCTTTGCCGCATCCGTGATCCAGTCCTGATACTTGTCCTGCAGCTTCTTGCCCTCTACCGGATCGTCGGTCGTCAGCAGCGGCCCCCACGACTTGGCATACACGACATCGGCGTCACGGAAACCCTCTGCCATATCGTGCACGATCTCAAAACCCGTCCCGTACTTCCGGGCTTGCGCCTTGGCCTCGTCCACGATCTCGGGCATCAGCATGAACTCCTCAGGGTAAGCCAGCGTGACGTCCATCCCAAAGCGAGGCATCTGCAGGATCAGTGATTGAGGAACCGAGATAGGCTTGAGGTACGACGACGCGTACGCCCAGGAGACCACGATCTTCTTCTTCCGCAGATCCCGCCCTTTCTTCTCCATCACCGTCATCAGGTCAGCCAGACACTGAAAGGGATGGTAGACGTCGCACTGCATGTTCAGGACCGGAGCACGCGACGCCTCCGCCACGCCGTTGAGATACCCGTTCCCCACCCGCCAATCGCAATGGCGAATCGCAATGCCATCGAAGTAGCGTCCCAGGATCTGCCCGATCTCGGTTGCCGTGTCACCGTGTGAGATCTGCGTCGTGCGCGACTCGATGAAGGCCGCATGGCCACCCAGTTGTGCCATCCCCGACTCGAAAGAGCAACGGGTCCGCGTGCTGCTGAAGAAGAAGAGCAGCCCAAGGGTCTTGTCCCGCAGATAGGGATGGGGCTCTCCAACGGCGCGCTTGCGCTTGAGATCCCATGCCACATCGAGCACGGTCTCCACTTCCTCCTTCGAGAAGTCCAGATCCGAAATCAGGTCACGACCACGTAGAAACGTCTGCATCACTCACCTCCAAGACAGAATCTAGAATCGAGAATCAAAGAGTGAGGGAAAGGGCTGGTCGTTGACAGGCCTCCCTTGTCCCCCTACGCCTGAGTTCCTTACGCCGGCCGGATGCACCGGGCACTAGCCCGGTATGAGCGCCGGGAGGATGGCGTAGAACGCTGTAGACGCCACCACGTCGTCGAGCGACACACTGTCCATCACGGTGTGGGCCGTCTTCTCATCGCCCGGCGCGAACCCGATGGTGGGAATACCTGCAATGCCGGCCCAATAGATCCCGTTCGTGCTGAAATCCCACTTCCCGGCTCTGTTCCCGGACGGCAGGCCGATGCGCCGGCAAGCCTCCAACCCTGCCTGAACCAGTGGGTGTGATTCATCCAGCGCCCACGCAGGGAAGATCTTGTCCACGACCTTGACGAACCCGGTATAGCTCGGATCGTCGTAGCGCAGCAGTTCAACGGTGATATCGCCAGCATCCTGATGCTGTTGCGGGATCAAACCGCGGATGCGCTCGATCTCGGCATCGGGCGATTCCCCAAACGTCAACCGGCGATCGATGAAGACGGTGCAGCGATTCGGCACAGCATTGATGCTGGGCGTCTCAACTTCGATATCCGTGACCGTGATCTTGCCGTGGCCCAGGAATGGATCATTCCCCAGCTCGGGCTCAAGCTGACTGATCGCCTCAATGACGGGCAGCAGCTTGTAGATTGCATTGTCGCCCAGTTCGTTGCTGGCAGCGTGTGCGCTCTTGCCCCTCGCCACAACCTGCATCTCCACACGCCCTTTGTGCCCGCGGTAGACCTGCATTTTGGTCGGCTCGCCGATGACGACGTAGTCAGGACGAATGCCCTCGTCTTCTACCAACGCACGTGGCGCGATACCATCGCACCACTCCTCCATATTGCCGAAGTAGTAGGCCGTCCACCCTTCGAGCAGGCCCAGCTCCCGCGCAATCGCCAGCCCATAGACCATCCCCGGCGTGCTGCCCTTCTCGTCGCTGGCGCCGCGCGCGTAGAGCACGCCGTCCTCGACCTTACCCGCAAATGGATCCCATTGCCACTCCCCGGGATCCCCGATGCCAACGGTGTCGATGTGGCTATCAAAGAGGATCACGCGCGGACCATCGCCCATCCGCCCGACGATGTTGCCCATACGATCGAACCACGTGGCATCGAAACCAAGCCGGTCCATCTCCTTCTGAACGCGCTCGCCGACCTCACGAATCTGCGACTCCATCGATGGAATCGCAACGAGCTCGCGCATGAAGGCGATGATGTCTGATCGGCGCGCCTCGACTGCGCGCTGTACGGTCTCTACGTCAACGACACGTTCCTGTTTCCCCATGCTGATTCCTCCCATCTGTTGGTCTGAGACCCATCACTATGGGCGCACCTGGCGCATAACGTGGATCCGGAAGTACCCAGGCACAAAAGCGCTCACCGAGTAATCGACGATGTGCTCATCAAAGCTATAGAGCTGAGCAACCAGCACAAGGAGCGGTGTGTCGGGCGGCACGCTCAGGCGCTCGGCCCTACCATCCCCGGCGGACTCCGCCAGGATCTCCGTGCGCGACAGGCTCAATAGCGGCGAGCCTCGCGTCAAAAAGATGTCGAGAACCGAGCCCCGAAAGTCCTCGCCGAGATCAGCACGTCGCAGCGTCTCCACAGGCACGACATCGGTGAGATCAGCGACCGGCGTACCCTCAACCGCAATCACGCGGCTGACCACCAGAACTTCTGTCGGCGCGCCATGTCCCAGGCGTTCGAGCTCCAGAGCCGTTGCAAGGCGCTCCTCCACGGTCAGGCGAGTCATCTCAGTGGTTAGACCCAGGCGAGACGCCATGCGCTCCAGGCTTTCGAGGACCTCGAGTCCGGTTTCGAGTACGGGCATCCGTGAAGCAACGAAGGTGCCCACCCCCTGGCGTCGCACCACCAGCCCACGCTCGGCAAAGGTCCGCAACACCTCGCGCAGAGTGGGACGCGAGACACCAAGCTGACGTGCCAACTGTGGCTCAGGGGGAAGCTGGTCACCAGGGCGTTGTTGTTCGATGAGGCGGGTGAGCGTTGCCTCAACCTGGTCCCGCGTAGAGCGAACCTTGGGTAGATCATCGAGATCCATAGAGCCCCTCCAGATCCATTATATGTCAGACAACTGACAAGTCAAAAAACGGGAACCTTTCGGGGACGGGTGGCGTCTATACATTGACTGACATGCCGAGTCGGCCAGTTTGTCGTGCCTTACATAGGTCAGCTGGCCAGGCTATAATCAAAAGAGAGAACAAGTACAGGAGGCGATATGCACAAGCGAATCTCAACAAGCATGGCTGTCGTGCTATTGCTCGCGCTGCTGGGCAGCATCTTCGGCGCTCCACGTTCAGCCGCTGCGGCCGGACAGTGGTATGCGGAGTACTACCCGAACACCACACTGAGTGGAAGTCCGAGCCTCACCCGCTACGAATCGGACTTAACCCACGACTGGGGCACTGGTGGCCCCGGGTGGGGGGTCCCCAACGACGGCTTTTCTGCGCGGTACACCCAGGACATCTGGTTCGACGGTGCGACTTACCGCTTTACCTACCGCTCTGACGATGGCCTGCGGCTATGGATTAACGATGTCCTCGTCATCGATTCCTGGGGCGACCATGCCGCTGAATGGAAGACACGGGACTATGCGGTAAGCGGTGGCACGGCGCGAGTGCGCATCGAGTACTACGAGGCCTGGGGCACCGCCTTGATGCAGGTCGGTTGGGAGAAGCTCCAGAGTGGCGCGGTCTGGGATGCGCTTTTCTGGAACAACACGTCGCATTCGGGCAATGCTGTCTACGGACGCAAGGACGTCGCCATCGACTTCGACTGGGGCACCGGTAGCCCTGATCCCAAGGTGTCGGCGGACAACTTCTCAGCCCGTTGGAGCCGTACGCTGGGCTTCGAGGCGGGAACATACCGGTTCTACGCCAGCAGTGACGATGGTGTGCGTGTCTATGTCGACGGCCACCGCGTCGTCGACGCCTGGAAGAAACAGCACCTGCCCAACACGCACTACGGTGACATGACCCTGGGCGCCGGCAACCACACCGTCGTCGTGGAGTACTTCGAGGAAGGCGGTGACGCCTCCGTCCACGTCTGGTGGAACCGGGCCGATGCCCTGAAGGGATGGGAAGGCCGTTACTACGACAACCGCGAGCTCCGCGGCGCACCCGCGATGATCCGCGACGATGCTGAGATCAACTTCGATTGGGGTCAGGGCGCCCCGGCTAGCTGGATGGCGAGCGACAACTTCTCGGTCAGGTGGGTCCGCACGATCAACCTGCCAGCAGGGCTCTACCGGTTCAATGGCCGTTCCGATGACGGCATCCGCCTGTGGATCGACGACGTGGACCTGAAGCTCGACCACTGGACACCACAGACGCTCACGTGGCACTACCAGGATTGGCACTGGCTCGAGGGCACGCATACCCTTCGCGTCGAGTACTTCGACGGCACCGGATCCGCGAGCGTTCAGTTCTGGTGGGACTACGCAGCCACCGTAGAGGCCGCCCGTGCAATGGCACCGTCACCGACCTACCGCTCGACAACCGTTGTCGCCCCGGCCCCGAGCACGCCTACCACCGGCGGAAGCTCAGCCGTTCAACTGCCGGGGCCATGGCAGGGCGAGTACTTCGCCACACGCGATATGACCAAGGCCGCTGCCCTGGTGCGCACCGATACGGCCATCGACTTCAACTGGGGTTGGAACTCTCCAGCCGAGGAAATTCCGGTCAACAACTTCGCAGTGCGCTGGACAGGCACCTTCGATGCAGAGGGGGGACGCTACCGGCTCACCACGACCACCGACGATGGCGTGCGCGTGTATGTCGACGATCGACTGGTCATCAGCAGTTGGTGGCCAATGCGCGGCGTCCGGTCCGCCATCGTTCGGCTCACACCCGGGCAGCACGTGATCAGGGTGGAGTACTTCGAGGCCACACAGGCCGCCAGGGCCCGGTTCTCCTGGCAACGCCTGGGCTCCTAGTGCACCTTGGCATAAATGTGCATGCGGTTACGCGGTCAGTGCCTTGCCTTTGTAGGTCCATTTGAACGGCTTAGCCATCGTGCGATTATAGTACTCGATGAAGGCTAACACCTTGGCGATCAAGTCAGCCACCGACGTGAAGCTACCACGCCGCAGCAACTTGCGGGCGATGATGCTGAACCAGATCTCGACCTGGTTCATCCAAGAGCCATGATTGGGCGTGTAATGGAAGACAATGCGATGGCGGGGATCACTCAAGAACGCGGCGCGCGTCGCCATCGACTGCAGGATTCCCGATTTGCCCTTTACACCCAGGTCAGTGACGATGGCGGACTCGTCAGCCACATAGCGCACCAGGGATTCCGATTGATGGGTGTTGAGGTTGTCGACGATGAAATGCCACTGACCGGCCGCCGGATCAGACTCTACGGTGCGCTTGATGTGGGCAGCAAAGTCTGCTTCCGTTCGTGTCGGGCTACCGGTAGGCTCCAGCACCCGGCCGGTGGCCACCTCAAAGTTAACGATGAAACACTGCGTGCCATGTCGCACATATTCGAATTCCTGATGCTCCACCTTACCA
>JAKJAE010000190.1 GCA_022707665.1 Chloroflexota bacterium | reverse complement strand
CGACCGGCACACGTCTCACGTCATAACCCGCCGTCTCCACGCTGCCCGATGAAGGTTTCATGAAGCCCATCAGACAGTGCAGCAGGGTGCTCTTGCCCGAGCCGTTGTTGCCCATCACAACGACGAACTCGCCTGCCACTACGTTGAGGCTCACGTCCTGCAGGATCGGACGCCCTCCGTACCCGGCGACCAGATCGTGGACGCTCACCACGACCGCATCGGTCCTGGACGTCTCAGGTTTCGGGCGGCCCCGTCGCTCCCTTCGCCAGAAACTCGCCGGCGGCGTGTCTGACTCCCTTGCGCGCCCCTCATCCATGGTGATCCACCGTGGATCGAAGTGCCGCAAGTAGTCCACTTTGTGCTCCACCACGATCACCGTGAGCGCTTCCACCCGGCGCACCTGCGCGATGACATCGAAGATCTCCTGCGTCGCCGTAGGATCCAGGTTCGACGTCGGCTCGTCAAAGATGATTGCCTTTGGCCTTGCCGCCAGCATAGACGCCACGGCTACACGCTGCTTCTCACCTCCTGAGAGCGTCCCCAGGGCCCGATCGCGCAGGTGAGTTGCCCCCACGACCTCAAGTGCCCATTCGGTACGTTCACGGATCTCGTCGCGAGGCAGGCAACGGTTCTCCAGGCCAAAAGCAACTTCGTCCTGCACGGTAAGCGTACAGAACTGCGATTCCGGATTCTGCTGAACCAACCCGACGATCTCGGCTATTCGATAGACCGGCGTCCGGGACACATCCAGGCCATCGACCGTGACCTCGCCCTCAGCCTCACCAGCATACTGGCTGAACAGAAAGCCCGATACGGCGAGGGCCAACGTCGACTTCCCCGAGCCCGACGGCCCCGTGACGACAACGAAGTCGCCTGGTGCGATGTCCAGAGTCACATCGACCAGCGCTGCCGTGTCGCTACCCTCAAAACGGTACCTGAACTGCCGGAAAGAGATCACGATTGTGCTGACACTACTTCACTTCTAGGGCTGTCACCTGACTTACGATAACCGTCGAGTCCATGCGGGCAACCACAAACGAGACGGTTCCATCGCCGATCACGGTGAAGAGGCGCACGTCATCACTCCCCAGAACATCGGCGATGGGCAAAGACTCGGACCCATCCGCCGTATGAATGAGGACCTCGGTCGCATCCGCTGCAGGCCCCATAGAGGCCAGTACCTTTCCAAGCGGCGCGCCCTGAAGCTTCTCTGGACCGTTGCCCACATCGAGGGCAATGGCATCCATGTCGAACTGCCAGGCATTGGGATCGAAAGCTTCCGGCGCATCCAGGCGCCCCTTCACCTCCAGGGTCACACCCGCGACGACCGTCAGTTCGCTGACGCCGCGCACCCACGCCTTGCTGTTCTCCGCACCAACGAGATCGTAGGCCGCGTCCGAACCTGACCCCTTCGGCGCGAGCAACAGCGCCGGGTTATCGCGCACCTCGTCCATACTGACGAAAAAGGCATAGCCATCGACAGCGCGGATCAGAAGCATATCGGCATTGGAGGCCGGCTGCGCACGGTCCAACAATTCGCGCACCGGAATCCCGGCATACTTTGCCGACACGCCATGCAGGCTTCCTTCAGCGGTCACCTGAGCAATGTCAGAATGAGCCTGTGGATAGTCGTACGGTACTGCGACGGCCCCTCCAATGCTGATGGTTGCCGGTCCCGCCAACGCACTGTGAAGATAGATCCCGAAAAGGGCGATTGCGATAGCGGCACATCCCAACAGCACAGGGGTCAATGCCGAGTGCCTGACAGGCACTGGCTGATTCCTGACAACACCAGCGCGCCGCAGTGCCCCCAGCAACATCCAACCTAACACACCGGCGAAGACCACACCCGACGCGAAGGCCAGGAGTCCCACCAGCGCCATCGCACCATAGGCCAACATATCAGCGGGCAACGCCGCAAAGAGCTGGAACGCAAACACGTTGGAGGCCGCCGCAAGTCCACCAGCCAGCATATAGGCCGGAAGACGATCCTTTCGGCGGAAAAGGAGGAACACGGCATCGACGAGCAAGCCAGCGATGAGGTCGATAAGAACGACCAACAAGCCGTGCGTGTTGCCGGTCAGAAGCTCAACCAGACCCTTGAGCAGGCCCGTCACGGTCCCAGCGCCCACACGTCCCGTGAGACCCATCGCGAGCGTCAGCCAGACCACGTGAAGCCCGGCAGCCCACTGCGTTGTTCCAGCGAAGCCAAGGATCGACTGCATCAGGTCGCCCATGGCGTTGACGTAAGTGCCGGTCACACCACCGAGCGCGGCAAGCGCCGCCATCATCAGCCAGTCACGGGTAGAAAACGTGTGCTTCTCTTCACGCATTGCGCTAGACCTCTGCTAAGGAAAAGAAAAACGGCATGCCCTGGAAAGGCATGCCGTAGCTCGGCGCAACAACCGTAGCGGTTGCGCGCGTGCAGCAGGCATCTCCTTTCCAAACACGGGAGGCGTGGCCGTTTCCAGCCACACCCAATGGTCTCAAACCATAGACTCAGTCGTTAGGCCAAGAGACTCGGAGACGGATCAAGCAACAACTTGGAAAGCTACAATGCCAGCCATCCTACTACACACGCTCACATACGCAAGAACGCGTTTATGCTTTGAGTTGTAGTGACAACGCGACAAATGAGAGGGGTGGCAGCGTCATCAGCGCGCCCTCATCCACAAGGCGCGCCCCGGTGAACGGCCTTGAAACCACCAGGTCCGGTTGGTCGAACGAGTTCGCCACCTTCGCACCAGGCCCCGCGAGCAACTCGGCGGCACCAACCCCGACAATCGTGCGGTCAGCGGGCGCGACCAGGACCTCAGCGCTCTCGGACAGGCTACGGTTCGCAACGAAGATATGCAGGATGTCACCGTTCAGGATTGCGCTGGCGTCGATGACCGGAACGTCGCCGTTCGTCGCCCCTTCGTAGCGCGGCCCATCCACGATGGTCTGGAGCGCTACACCGGCTCCTCGCTGAGCCATCATCTCGAACGGGTAGAACGTCGGCTGGATCAGCAGCTCGTCACCGCGGGTCATCAACGGGGCAATGACGTTGACGATCTGGGCGATGTTGGCGATCTTGACCACATCGGCGTGGCGGATGAAGCTGTTCAGGAACCCTGCAACAACCAGGGCATCTTCGAGGTTGTAGATCTCCTCGATCAAATGCGGCGCGTGCTTGCCCTCGCCGTCCATCGCGCTGCTCTTGTACCAGACATTCCATTCATCAAAGCAGAGATAGGCCCGCTTCTTGCTCCGGTGCTTTGCCTGGATGAAGCGGCAAGCGGCATCCATCTCCTCGATCTGACGATCGATGGAGGCCGTCACTGCGAGGTAGTCGGCAGTGTCGTCCGTGCGGTTGCCAACATAGCGATGCAGGCTGATGTAGTCGGCGAGATCCCCAACGTAATCCAGCACCTCCTGATCCCAGGCCATATAGGAAGGAAGGCCGGTTGTGCAGGACCCGCAGAGAACGAGTTCCACGTTCCTGTCCAGGTCCTTCATCATCTTGGCTGCCTGCTGGGCGCGGATGGCGTAGTCGGATGCCGGGACGTGGCCCAACTGCCAGGGACCATCCATCTCATTGCCCAGGCACCAGAGCTTGACTGCGTAGGGATCCGGGTTGCCGTTGGCAACCCGCATGTCGGCATACTTGCTGCCAGCCGGAGCGTTGCAGTACTCCAGCCAGTTACGCGCCTCCTCAGGCGTGCCGGTGCCTAGGTTGACCGTGATCATGGGCGTCCAACTCATCTTACGGCAGAGTGCGATGTACTCGTCGGTCCCGAAGGCGTTCGATTCGAGGCTCTGCCACGCCAGCTCTCGCACAGTCGGGCGCGCCTCACGCGGGCCGATGCCATCCATCCAGTGATAGCCTGACGCGAAATTGCCACCCGGATAACGCATCGCCGTCATCCGCAGCCGGCGCATGGCGTTCAGGACGTCGGTACGGAATCCGGCTTCGTCCGCATGCGCGCTCCGGGGATCGTATACGCCTTCATACACCGCTCGCCCGATATGCTCGAGGAATCCACCAAACACCCGCGGATCGACCTCGCCAATCTGGTAAGCGCTGTGCAACGTGATCGTCGTTCTGTCCATACCGCCTCCATAGCATCATTTTACGCACCCCGCAACCCGCATTATACTGAAGGTTACTTATTGACAAGACTGCCATACGGACGGAGGGTGAAGCATGGACTTTGAAAAGCTGGGAGCCTTCTACTTGGGAAAGGCTTATGACCTCAAAGGGCAGCAGCGCCTAGATGAGTTGACGATGTATGATGCGCGCGACCTGACAACCCACGCTATCTGCGTGGGAATGACCGGAAGCGGCAAAACAGGCCTGTGCATCGACCTGCTGGAAGAGGCGGCCATCGACCGTGTCCCGGCCCTGATCATCGACCCCAAGGGCGATATCACCAACCTGCTCCTCACCTTCCCTGATCTCCTTCCTGAGGACTTCCGCCCCTGGATCAATGCTGACGATGCCCGCCGGAAGGGGCTCACGGAGGATGCCTACGCCGCACAGCAGGCCGAGTCCTGGCGAAAGGGGCTTGCCGAATGGGGACAGGATGGCGAGCGCATTCGGATGATGCGCCAGACTGCCGAGTTCGCCATCTACACACCCGGCAGCGACGCGGGGCTGCCGGTGTCGATCCTGCAGTCTTTCGCGGCCCCCGACCTGAGTTGGGACACCGATGCGGAGCTCTTGCGCGAACGGATCCAGGGGACCGTCAGCGCACTCCTCGGCCTGGTGGGCATCGACGCCGACCCGGTCCGCTCGCGAGAGCACATCCTGTTGGCCAACCTGTTCGAGCACTTCTGGCGCCAGGGCGAGGATCTGGATCTCCCCAAGCTCATCCTGTCGATCCAGACGCCCCCGATCCGGACACTGGGTGTCTTTGACGTGGATACCTTCTTCCCCCAGAAGGACCGCTTCGGCCTGGCGATGGCAATCAACAACATCATCGCTGCGCCAGCCTTCCAGAGCTGGCTGAGCGGCCAACCCCTCGATATTGCGGGATTCCTCTGGACGCCGGAAGGCAAGCCGCGCCACGCCATCTTCTACATCGCCCACCTGAGCGATGCAGAGCGCATGTTCTTCGTGACGATGCTGCTCAACCAGCTGGTCACCTGGATGCGCACACAGCCGGGTACCACGAGTCTGCGAGCCCTGCTCTATATGGACGAGGTCTTTGGCTACTTCCCGCCGATCGCCAACCCGCCGAGCAAACTGCCGCTGCTCACCCTGATGAAGCAGGCACGCGCCTTCGGTGTGGGTGTGGTGCTCACGACCCAGAACCCGGCCGATCTGGATTACAAAGGACTCACGAACGCCGGCACCTGGCTCATCGGTCGCCTGCAGGCGGAGCGTGACAAGGCACGGCTCCTAGAGGGACTGGAGAGTGCCTCGGCAGAGGCGGGGAGCGCCCTCAATCGCGCGGAGATCGACAAGATCATCACCGGGCTCGGCAGTCGGGTCTTCCTCCTGCACAACGTTCACGAGGACCACCCCGTGACCTTCCAGACACGTTGGGCCATGAGCTACCTTCGTGGCCCACTGACACGTCTCCAGGTCCGCGACCTTGTTGCGGATCAAAGAGCCCAACTCGGACCAGCCCTGGCTCAGACAACGGCCGCGTCCGTCGCTGGAGCGACCGCCCAGGCTCCGACAACGACGCCTGAGCCTCGTGGCGCGGATCTGCCCTATGCAGCGATGCCACCGGTGTTACCTGCCGGCGTCCAGCAGGTCTTCCTCCCGCTTCGTGGAGGGGCAGCGGCTGCGGAGCGAGCCGCTGAGGAGCGCTCCGGCGGGCGGATCGAAGTGACCGCCCGACAGGTCCTCTACCGGCCTGCACTGCTGGGAATGGCTCGCGTCCACTTCGTCAAGAACACCCAGGCCATCCAGGTCGACGAGTCGGAAGCC
>JAKJAE010000018.1:11047-17526 GCA_022707665.1 Chloroflexota bacterium | reverse complement strand
GGGCTTGCATCCCTGGTTTGATGGCGATGTAGTGGGCGTCTTGCGCAACGTCAGTGATGAGTGTCGTTGTTCCCAGCGCCACTGTCCGTCCGATCAAGCCACGGCTGAGCGGCCAGAGTTGGCCACCGGCGGTGCTGTCCTGCAGTGCATCGCCGTAGCCCTGCTGGGCCAGAAAGCGCAGGCCACGCGTTCCCCCATCTTCCTGCTGCAGTGCGGCGATGGCACCGGTCGATGCTCCCGTGATGCGCAGGGCCCAGGCCAGCGTCTGCTCCATCACCGCATTGTATTCCAGCGTTGCATTGAGTTGGCGATCGATCACCTGGATCGTGGTCAACTCCTCGACTCGGGCCTGCAGCGCTTGATCTGTCATCGTGAACAGGCGTGCGTTCTCAATGGCGATGGCGGCCTGGGCGGCAAACGAGAGTAGCAGCTCGCTGTCCTGTGATGTGAAAGGCAATGGACCCTGTCGGTTCACTACCTCGAGCACGCCAATTGTCTTGCCGCGTGCATTGAGCGGCACGGCGATGAGCGAGCGGGTGACGAAGTCGGCCCGGGAGTCAAACTGTGCATACCAACGCGAATCCTGGCGCGAGTCAGAGCTGATGATCGGGCGATTTTCAGTGAACGCTGCGCCGGCTATGCCCTTGTTTGCTGGAATCCGCAAGCCCACAAGCTTCGTTCCTGCTGGACCACTGGAAATGCGGAAGACAAGATCCCCAGACTCCTCGTCAAGCAATAGGAGTGAGCCCGCCTCAGAGCCTAGCAGTTCGGCTGCCTGTCGGACAACGAGGTCGAGCACCTCATCCAGGTCCAGGCTGGAGGCCAGAAGGTTACCGATCTCGTAGAGCGTCGCTAGCTCGCGGGCGCGCGACTCGAGTCTCTCATAGAGGTTGCGCCGCTCCAGTGTTGCTGCAGTATAGGCGGCTACGGTGACGAAGAGGTCTTCCTCGGCCTGCGAAAAGTGCATGTCGGGGTCGCGGGTAGAGGCGACCATCACGCCGATGCGCTTGTCTTCGGCCGTGAGCGCGGTCCCCATCCATGCCCGAATTTCCTCGGTATCTGTCGGGCGAACGCCGTGGCGTGCACACTCCGCAGCGTAGTCATCGGTGCGAATGGTGATGGCGTTCTGCAAGATGAGGCCTGTCAATCCCTCGCCCACTGGCCACGTCTCTCCGCCAGGCTGGCGCTCATCATCCTCGATGTGAAAGGTGCGGCAGAGGGTGTCCAGGCCCGGATCCTGGAGTGCAATGTAGAAACTCGGCAGGCGCATAGCTCGCTTGAGCTGGGTGTAGACAAGCTCAAGCATGTCGTCGATCCCGGTAGAGAAGTTTGCCGCCTGTGCAATCCAGTAAAGGACCTGCAACTCATTGGTCCGCTGATGCTGCGCTTCGAGCAGCGATGCCTGCTCGAGTGCGGCCGATGCCGTACGGGACAGGCGTTGTAGGGCGTCGCGCTGGGCTCGGTTGTACGTACCGCCTTGACGTCGCTCTCCGAGGCCAACCCATCCCATGCGACCCAATGGGACGATGAATCGCACACCACGGCCCCGAGCTGCAGCTATCTGGGTTGGGAGGCCTTCGTCACCCATCGAGATCGGAGACGCAACCGGCTGGCGATCCAGCCATTCACTCAATTCGTTCGTGCCAACACTGTGCCCTGGCCCATCGGAGAGTACGTAGTGCTCGCTGCGTGTGTGGTATACCGCTACCTCAAGTGCTGCCGGTTGCAGTGCTTCCTCAACGGCGTTTCGCAGGGCGTTAGCGATCATCTCGAAGGCGCCTGGCTGTGCAGCGCAGCGCTCGAACTCCGCTCTGGCGCGGGCGATGATGGCCTCATAGCGAGAGCCCAGCCGGGGCGACCGGGATAGGGCCATCAGGCCGACCTGGGTGAGCCAGGCGACAGCCCCTACGGCGAGTGCACCGGCAGCGAGGGTGAGAGGGCGTCTCGTTGTGAGGCTGCCTTCGAAGAGAGCGGCCATGGACCAGAGTGCAAGTCCGAACAGGAGCAATCGCACCAACGGTTGCAGCCATCGAGCGCGCCCCGATGGTGTCCGGTCTGGGGGTGGCGCGGTGGACCGGGTCGACCATGACTGTCTATCCATGAGGCAATCCCTCCGGTACTAGGTGCTCAGGCGACATTGTAGCACCGGGCATTACTCGGGCAATTCGAGGGTCGTGACGTCACCCTGTGCACTACGTAGTGGTGTCAGGCGGAACCGTTCATAGACAGCAATGGATAGCTGGCGAGGCTGAGCCTCCAGTTCTGTGAAGGGATGGGGGTCACGCACCAAGTCGCCTCGAGTCACCCATTTCAGGGTCGGGATTGCGCCCAGCCCAGGCTGGATATCGTGCATGCCGAGCCATGTTCCGTCAGCATCCAGCAGGCGGGTGCTTACTGCATAGTCGTCCACCTGTGGCGCAGCTGTACGCCACCTGAGTGTCAGGAGCGCGTCTTGTTCGCCGTCCAAGGTAAGCTTCTCGCCAACCAGAACCATGTGGGTCCCGAAGGGTAGATACCGCTCACCGGGTTTCGGCGCGGGGAGAGGTAAGGACACCAGCCTCGCGGACGAGCCGTCCGGTCGGGAAAGTGCGATCTGCGGTGAGTCCAGCGCGTTGATCGGCAGTTCGACAGTCCGGCATTGGCCCCAGCCCAATGCCTCGACCGCGAGTCTGGTGTCGCTCTGTTCGACTACAACAGGAGCTCCCGGTCCGCACCAGTGCACGTAGGCCTGTCCCGTACCGTCGCCCCGGACGTCGTAGTCGATACCGCGCAGGAATGGCCCGCCATCGAGGACCACGCCCGGCCATATCCGCTCGGCAGGCAGGGTGGGGTAGGTGCAGTTGCCCTCAATGGGCGGGAGTGAGACAACCCCCAGATCCTCAAACCCGGCCTCAGAGACGGTGTAGACCCCTACAGTGGCGACGAGAACTGGGCTGCACCGGTCGACGGGTATCTGGTGGACCAGGGTAGCGAAGCCGACCTCGCCATCAAGTGCCCGGCTATCGAGAGAGCGATCGGCTGTGGAGATCAGCGTGCCCTGCAGATCCCATAGGCGTGTCGCGAACGATGGCGCTGGCTCCTGAGGACCAACGGCCTGCCAGGCTAGCTGAAGCTCAAGTGTGGCCCCCGGCTGGGCAACCCCCGACCATCGGGTGCCCAGAAGGCGCACCGGTCCAAGGATGGCGCCGGTGGGTGAGAAGCCAAGTTCGACGGGGAGATCTGTCAGGGGCCGTGGATAGAGCCGATAGCCACCGCCCACGGGAGCAGCGGCCCACTCGTCCCACGCGTATGCGTGAGTTGTGAACAGCGCTGCGTCACCTACGGCCTTCGCACGTGCGTACCACACATCTTCGTAGGTACGACCTTCCTCGGGGTAGACGTAGGTGACTGTGACATCAGGCGCGAGGCTCTCGACAGCCTGGAGTACCCACAGAGGCGTGGCCCAGTGCCAGTCCGCCAGGATCGTGGCACCCGATGAGGCCTGCTCAAGAAGTGGCGTGGTTCTGGCACGGATCGAAGTGTCAGCGGCGAGCGTGGCGAAGTCCCGGACGTGACCAGGAAGCTGTAGCGCCAGAGAGATGGGGACGATCAGCGCAGCTGCGGTGGTCAGGCGGCGCAGTGCTGCCGATCTCGGCGTGGGCCTCAAGGCTACGGCCAGGCCAAGCGCCAGTGCCATCGGGACGTAGGCCGGCATCAAGTACTCGACTGTCTGGGGCGCACGGTAGGTGACGGTCACGAAGGTCTGCACTAACCATGCCGTGAGCAATGACAGCGCTATGCCGCGGTCGCGGTGGAGTAGCCACAACCAGCCAACCGCAATAGCGATAAGGACCAGTGCCGGGAACTGCATGCGGAAGAGTGTAGGCAGCAGTGGCACCCGCAGGGCCAGATCGCCGGACGTCGCATAGGCGAGCATATCGCCGCCGAAGCCGCGAGCTAGCACGTGATCCCAGAACCCCTGCCACGATAAGAGTCCACCCGGGTTGAGTGGAACATCCTGCATGGCTCCACGCACGGGAAGATAGAGCTGTGGAAGTAACCACGCCATGGCTGCAACGAGGGCAGCTCGGGACCAGTTCTGGGGTTGGATGAGCAACCGGGGTGACAGCCAGAGCAGATAGACCAGCCAGCCCACGGCGACAAAAGCCAGGGACGGATGATGTCCCACGCCGAGGCCGGCCACAATGGCCAGCTCTATGAGCGCCTGCTGCCGGCGTCTGGGAATGTCAGCTGAAACCTTGTACCGTGCCAGAGCAAGATAGCCCAGGCTCACGAATAGCATCGTCGGCATGCGGATGTTGGCAGTCGTCGCCTGTGCCCAGAAGGTGGACGCGGTTCCCAGGGCCAGGGCGGCGAGTGTCCCCCCGCCGCGGGCGCGCTGCGGTGTGGCACCGTGCGCAGTTGCCCATAGGGCGATGGCCTTTGCCAGGACTGCCACTGTCGAGGCTGCCAGTGCTGCACTCAGCATATTGGCACGATAGGGCAGTGTTCCTATTGCCACCAACCGAACCCAGAGCGCCGAAACGACCGTGTAGAGGGGATAGCCGGGAGGGTGACCGATCCCCCAGCCCGCAGCAATGAGCTGGAACTCGCCACTATCCGCTGGCAGGATATCCCGAGCCGTGGTACTGGCATATACAAGGAAGGCTGACAGCCAGAGTGCGGGTAACCACAGCCTCTCGAATCGGTGCTCAGTGGTGAAGAGCCCTGGCCGGACTCCGTTTGTCCGCGCGCTCCCGGGAAGCTCAGGCATAGGGCTACTCCGCCATGAGTTTCTGCGCCTGCTCTGCGATGCGCTCTGCTGTAAGGCCATACTCTTCCTTAAGACGCGCTGCCGGGGCTGAGGCACCGTAGCGGTTGATGCCCGCGACGGCGCCATAGCTACCCACGTAGTGCTCCCACCCTATTGGTGTGCCCGCTTCAATGGCCAGGCGCCTGATGATATGGGTGGGCAACACATTGAGCTTGTAGAAAAGAGGTTGCTCGTCGAAGAGCGACCAGGACGGCGCGCTAACGACCCGTGCGCCGACACGTTGTTTTTGGAGCAGTCTCTGTGCCTCCAGCGCATCGCCAACTTCAGAGCCCGTGGCGATCAGAATGATGTCGACGCGGTCGAGAGGCGATTCACTGAGTACGTAGGCGCCACGTGCCACACCCTCCAGTGCCCTGTCCACAGTCTCTGCCAGCGTTGGAAGGTTCTGCCGTGACAACACCAGGGCGGTCGGGCCGTCGCTGCGTTCCAGAGCGATCTTCCACGCGGCCGCCGTCTCGTTGGCATCGGCAGGGCGGATAACTGTTAGGTTGGGGATCAGACGCAACGACATCAGCTGTTCGATAGGCTCGTGCGTTGGGCCATCCTCACCGACGAAGATCGAGTCATGCGTCCAGACATAGATAACCGGCAGGCCCATAAGGGCTGCTAGCCGCACCGATGGCCGCATGTAATCAGAGAACACCAGAAACGTGGATCCGTAGGGGCGAAGGCCCCCATAGAGCGTCATTCCATTGAGTATTGCGCCCATGCCGTGCTCACGGACGCCAAAGTGGTAGTTGCGGCCCTGTGGCGACTCCCTTGAGAAATCGCCGAACCCGCTCAGATAAGTGCGTGTCGAGGGTGCAAGATCGGCAGAGCCCCCAACAAGCTCCGGTATCACGGTGGCGAGCGACTCAAGGACTCTGCCAGACGCAGCCCGGGTGGCCATCGGTTTGTCGTCAGGCCCGAACCGTGGTAAGGCCATGATCCAGTTCTCCGGCAGTTTGCCGCTCAGGACGCGTCGGAGTTCCCGTGCCTCTTCACGATAGGTCTGCTCATAGCTGGTCAACTGATCACGCCAGAGTGCTTCTGCGCGCTCGCCCTGAGGGCCAGCGATGCGGTAGGCCGCAACGACATCATCGGGAAGCCAGAAGGGCTCCATCGAGGGCCAGTTGAGGGCCCGTTTGGTAGCCTGGACTTCTGCTTCACCCAGAGGCGCCCCATGAGCTTCGGCGCTGTCGTGGAAGCTGGGGCTGCCGAACGCAATGTGGGTTCGACACGCGATGAGATGCGGCTTCCCTTTGGCGGCCTTCGCTGCACGGATGGCCGAGTCGATCGCGTCGGTGTCGTGACCATCCACAGTCTGAACGTGCCAGCCGTTGGCCTGGAACCTGGCAGGGACGTCCTCGGTGAAGGCGAGGTTGGTGGACCCTTCAATGGAGATCCCGTTCTGGTCATAGAAGCAGATGATGCGGTCAAGACCCAGATGGCCTGCCAGCGACGCGGCCTCCTGCGATACCCCTTCCATCAGATCACCGTCGGAGACGATGGCATAAACCCAGTGATCAAAAAGGGCGAAGCCCTGCCGGTTGAAACGGGCTGCCATGTGCCGTGCAGCGATAGCCATTCCGACACCATTTCCAAATCCCTGGCCCAGTGGACCCGTCGTCGTCTCGATGCCCAGATCCGCATCATACTCGGGATGACCTGCTGTCTTGCTGCCCCA
>JAKJAE010000018.1:0-11037 GCA_022707665.1 Chloroflexota bacterium | reverse complement strand
TTTGAGATCCTCCATTGAGATGGGATAGCCCGTCAGGTAGAGCAAGCTGTAGAGCAGTATGGAGCCGTGACCCGCAGACAGAATGAACCGATCGCGGTTGGGCCATCTGGGGTTGTGTGGATTGTGTCTGAGATGGCGTGTCCAGAGGGTATAGGCCACGTCGGCCATGCCCATAGGCATACCGGGATGGCCGGAGTTTGCTTTCTGCACCCCGTCCATCGCCAGTACACGCAACGCATTGATGCATCGTTGATCGAGTTCGGTCTTCGGCATATTCTTTCTCCGGGGATCTCGCTTCTGGTCGGCCAAGCACGCTTGGGCCGTGTCGGGGCCAGTTCAACCGGCCGAGTTCACAGGGGCTGCCCGACTTGCCTCAGCCCACGGCTGTCCCGCTTCAGAATCGATCCGGTTCGGCGAGCGCCTGAAGGGCGATCGTCACCCGGCGGGGTCGCCCCGTGAGGAGACTGGCTTCCTCCCATCGGCGGGCGATGCCTGCGAGGGCGCTATAGGATACGGTGTCGCGAAAGGCGTTGTGCAGGGCCGTAAGCGTGAACCTGCCCTGAAGTTTGTTGACCGCGTAGAGCACCAGGATGCGCTCAACTTCGGTCAGCGCCGGGAAGGCTGCAGGTGGGTTGACCTGAGGATCGAGCGCTGTCGCCAGCAGAGTCTCCAACCATCGACACGCATCGTCGATGAGGTGTCCCATCTGGAAGTAGAGGCGGTTTGACCATTCCGCGCTGCCGTCCAGGTCGTGGATGAAGGGAGGAGACTCGACGAGCGTACCGTAGATGCCAAAGGGGAAGTCCGCAGCGCTGAAGATTCCGACCCGTGGCGTGACTGCTTCGCCGTGCAACACGTCCCAGCGCTGTTGCGTAACCCGATAGGCCAACTCGAAGGTGACCAGGATGCCACCGTTGAGCCGCCAATACCAGCGAGCCCCGAGCCGTCCCTGGTATCCAGAGACTTTCCCGGCGACAGCCTCGATGATCTGGTCGGCAAGTCGCAATGCCTGAAAGGAGGGATATACCAGTCCCACTACTGAGCCTCCGTCTGCTGGGCCGACTGCATGTCATCAAGTGCGAAATGAGCCCTGACCCAGGCGATTTCCTCATCGCGCGTGCCGATCGACCCATCCAGCCGGGATAGGCGCAGCCCCTGTAAGATCTCCCGATAGACCGGGCCAGGCTTGAGCCCCAGTTGTTTTAGGTCGTCACCGGTTAGCTGTGGCCTCACGTGTCGCCACGTCTGGGCATAGGCCGCAAGTCGCTCCTGCAGCATCGAATCGTCGGTCGTAAGCCAGGCCAGTGCCAAAGTCATCAGATCGAATGGATCGAGACATTCGGCGATGACGCCCGGCCGATTGGCTTTTGCGACCACCGCCAGCGCCTTTCTGACGGCTGTCTGTCCTGAGTGCAACTCGGCGAGGCGGGTTGGAAGTCTGAGTTGCCTCCGCAGCCTGTTGAACGCACGACTATCGAGGCGGTGGGTAAATACAGCCCAGTGGAGCAGACGCCACTCGTCTGGCGTGCTGATTTCCCAGAGTGCGCCGGTGAAGGTCTCCCGCAGGCGGCGGAGACGCTCGGCCAGCCATGGATCACTTGTCAATCCTGCGCTGAGCACCTTGAGCACCCCCAGTGAATCGAGGCGATCAAGCGCATCCTCGGGCTTGGCCTCCTGGAAAATCAGGTCCAGCTCATGGCGGATCCGCTCTCCGCTGATGCGATCGAGCAGGGGGATTGCCTCTGCGATGAGCGCTTCACTGCGCTCGTCAATCCTGAAGCCCAACCGAGCCTCGAACCGTGCTGCTCGCAGAATTCGGGTGGGGTCGTCAACAAAGCTCAGACTGTGGAGCACCCTGATGATGCCCAATTCGAGATCTGCGCGGCCTCCATAGAAGTCCAGCATCTCGCCCCACTGCTGAGGATCCAGACGTATCGCCAGTGTGTTGATGGTGAAGTCGCGCCGGTGCAGATCCTGCTTGATTGAGCTCTGTGCGACCATGGGTAGCGCAGTGGGGTGTTCATAGAACTCTGTGCGCGCGGTGACCATATCGACGAAGTACGGCAACGCGCCGCGATTCTGGCGAGGTTGAGGTTCTGAGCTTGCCGAGTCCGAATGATGCGGCTCTCTTCCGACGGTCTCCCAGACACTCTCAGGCAGGATCCACTTCGCGGTACCAAAACGGGCATGGCTGCGGACGGTCCCGCCATAGAGCTCGGCCATCGTGTGGGCAAGCTCCATGGCGTCGCCCTCAACAACGAGATCGACATCGACGATGTCGTGGCCGAGCAGCAGGTCCCTGACGAGCCCACCGACGAAGTAGACAACGAATCCCGCATCGGCAGCTTCGGCACCGATCCGCCGGATCAGGGTCAGCAACGGAGCCGCGATTGCCTGCTCCATCAGGTGCGCAATCCGTTGGCGCTCTGCCGTCTGGGGTGTGGCGTAGAGGCGGATAAGGTCGGTGCGCGTCACCACACCAACGATGTGGTCGTCCTGGATGACCGGTATCTGTCCCCAGCCGGTCTGGATCATCAGGGCTCTGACGTGCTCAACGGAGTCCTCGGGTGAGACGGTCACCGACCCCGTGTGCATGATGCGTCGGACTGGTTGC
Source organism: Chloroflexota bacterium (assembly GCA_022707665.1). Taxonomy (GTDB): domain Bacteria; phylum Chloroflexota; class Anaerolineae; order B4-G1; family SLSP01; genus PWVB01. Next base: position 8,423 of record JAKJAE010000018.1, on the reverse strand, counting down.
CCGTTAAGCCGGTGCTGCATGGCGCGGTCAACCGCGTTGCGCGTGACCAGGCCCACGACCTGGCTGGAGGCATCAACGACAGGAAAGCCCTCGTGGCCCGTCTGTAGCATCTGTCTGGCAACCTGCTCGATGGGTTCATCGGGCGAGACACGTCGCACGCCATAGGACATCAGGTCGCGCACCTTGACGCGGGGCTGAACATAGGCCGGAAGCAGATCGCGCAGCTCGTTGGCCAGGCCAAAGGCCGATTGGTTCCGGATCAGGGCCGCTGCGGCCCGATCGTGGCCACCTCCGCCGAAGCGCTCGGCGACGGCAGCCACGTTGATGTCATCGGTAGCGCTGCGGGCGACCAATTGAACGTTGTCACCAATCTGTACAAGGATGAAGAGGGCGCTGGGCTCCAGAAGGTTACGGAGCTTGTGTGCCAGCGTCGAGATCTCCTCCTCGGTGTCCGGTGGTGACACGGCCCAGCTCAGGATCACGGGATGACCGTCGATGACCAACGTCTCCATATGAGTGCCCAGGCTCTCATAGATGGCCTGTTGCGCCGGCGTCAACGGGTGTTCGAGGAATTCCGTGGCGATCTCCAGATCCGCGCCCTGGTCGATCAGCCAGGCCGCTGCACGCAAGTCGCGTGGCGTGGTCGAGGCATAGGTGAGGTTGCCGGTATCTTCGTAGATCCCGGCCAGCATCAGCGTGGCTTCGGCTGGTGAGATCGCGACGAGACGGGCAGAGATCGCCTCTGCCAGAAGTGTGGTTGTGGCTCCAAGTGCATCCACCTGGAATTGCCAGTTGGCCGGGGGAGACTCAGGCGGAGAGTGGTGGTCAATGACCAGAACCTGAGCATCGCTGGAATCAGCGCCTCGCACAGGGGTGAGCTTGGAGGTGTCGACGAGGATGACGCGCTGAATGGTTCTCGCCCGCGGCAGCTCATCCTGGCGAAGGAAGGGGAGTCCTGGTCCATAGAGGGATAGGAAAGCTTGCACGTTGCGATTGACCCGATGCGGCAATACGGGCAACGCGCCCGGGTAGAGCCGGTGCGCTGCCAACAGACTGGCAATGGCATCGAAGTCAGCGTTCTCGTGCGTCAGGATTATCTGCATATCGAGTCACTCAGCCAGACGACGGATCGCGGGTATGCGCAGGGAGTCAGCTATGCGGGCGCCAGCAGAACGCGAGCCTACTGAGATTATAGCACGGATGGAGGCAAGGTCAGGGAACGGTGAAAGTGGGCGATGTCTATCACCGCGATCGTTGCAGAACAGGCTCAAACCAGGGCCTTGCATTGCCGGCTTTTGGGTTCCCATCGTTTGGGGTAAGATGGGCCATGTAAGGGACAGCCCAAGGGAGGAAAGATGGCGCGAAGGCGGACGGACAGATTGCGGACGAGCAGTGTGAGACTCACACCGACGGAGCGTGTGCTTTTCATCCTCGGCGCTGTGGTATACGTCGTAGGCTTGTTCGGTGGTGCTAATCTTTTGCCGATGCCGCTCTCAACAGCCGTTACTCTGCTGGCGATCGGGGGTGGTCTGCAGTTGGCGATGACGCTTCTATTGATCTTCTAGGACGGGGGACGCAATGTGGGATCAACTCAGCCTTCTGGCACAGCCCGACCATCCTTTCACGGTGAGCGAGGTCACCAGTCGCATCCGTACGGTCATCGAGGGTGACCCCGTCTTCAGGAACCTCTGGGTACAGGGCGAGGTGTCCAACGTGTCGCGCGCGAGCTCTGGTCACGTCTATTTGACGCTGAAGGACGCGGGGGCGCAGATCAACGCTGTTATCTGGCGGAGCCAGGCCCAGGCGATGGCGACACTGCCCCGGTCCGGTGATCAGGTTGTGGTGCACGGACGGGTCGGTGTCTACGAGCAGGGTGGACGCTACCAGCTCTATGTGGATTTCGTGCAGCCGGCGGGGCGCGGCACGCTCTTCCAGGAATACGAACGGCTCAAGGCACAGCTCGAGGCAGAAGGCCTGTTTGCTGAGGAGCGCAAGCGGCCCTTGCCCCCTTATCCAGGCTGTATCGGTGTCGTCACTTCGCCGACCGGCGCGGCCTTGCGCGATGTGTTGAATGTCCTGAGCCGGCGTTATCCGCTGGCTCGAGTGCTCGTTTCACCCACGCTGGTCCAGGGCGAGACCGCGCCGCCTCAGATCGTCGCCGCACTCGCCCTGATCAACCAGTGCGACGATGTGGACGTCGTGCTGGTTGTACGGGGGGGCGGGTCAATCGAAGACCTTTGGGCGTTCAACGACGAGCGGGTGGCCCGGGCGATCGCCACATCCCGGCTGCCGGTGATCTCCGGCGTGGGACACGAGACTGATTTCACACTTGCGGACTTTGCGGCAGATCGCCGGGCACCGACGCCATCGGCGGCTGCGGAGATCGCGACGCCGGATCTGGCCGATCTGAGTGCCGCGCTGATACAGGCGCGGATGCGTCTCGTACGTGCTGCCACGCAGCAGGTCCGGACGCGTCGCGAGAGGGTGGGCAACCTGCGGCGCGCATTACAGTTTCTGTCGCCTGCGGCGCGACTCATGGGTTCGCGTCAGAGGATCGATGACCTCGTCTCGCGGCTTGAGGGAGCGATGGCGCACCGGCTGGACGGTACGCACCGTGAGGTGTCTGGCCTGTGGGCTCGCCTTGAGACATTGAACCCCGCGGCAGTGCTGACGCGTGGGTATGCGATTGTGCGGCACCGTGATACTCACCAGGTTCTGACTTCCGCGGCTGCTGTGCAGCTGGGGATGCCGCTGTCGCTGCAGTTCGGCGATGGAGAGGCCTATGCGACGGGCGAGGCACCGCACGCACGTTGACATTACCGAATCAGCAGTGATAATGCCTATTCGATGAACAGATCGTTGACGCGACCTGAGGCAACGCCTGATCCCGGCGACCCTGGTTATCTTCCTCAGCTTGTTGATTCCCAAGCTGCGCTGATCACGATGGTCGATGCGCTGATGGCCCAGCCGCGCGCTGCCGTCGATACGGAATCCAACAGCCTGTATACCTACCGCGAGCAGGTCTGCCTGATCCAGATCTCGATTCCAGGGACGAACTATCTGGTCGACCCATTGGCACTCGACGATCTCGCCCCGCTGGCGCCATTCTTCCACTCGCTGGATGTCGAGAAGGTCCTTCACGCCGCAGATTACGACCTGATGGTGCTGCAGCGCGACTTTGGTTTCTCCACTCGGGCAATCTACGACACGATGTGGGCGGCTCGCGTGTTGGGCTGGCCCAAAGTGGGGCTGGCTGACATCCTCGCCTCGTTCTTCGATGTGCAGGCCAACAAGCGGTTTCAGCGGTATGACTGGGGCAGACGTCCGCTTCATCCTGATGCTCTCACCTACGCATGGATGGATAGCTACTATCTCTTGCCGCTCCGCGAGATCCAGAAAGCGGAATTGGAGACCACGGGTCGGTGGGAGGAGGCACAGGAGATCTTCGACTACCTCACATCCACGGTGGATGTACCACCAGAAGACAGCACTGCGCGCCATTTCTGGCGCCTCAAGGGCGTACACGCCCTGTCCACACACGAACAGCGTAAGCTATATGGTCTGTTTATGTGGCGTGAACGCACGGCCGAAGCGTTGGACCACCCTCCTGTCAAGGTCATCTCGAATGCAAACCTGATGCGCCTGGCGGCCATACAGCCCAGAACCAAGGAGGAGTTGGCCGAGTGCGGTCTGACACCGGGACAGATCCGCCGCTTTGGCGCAGACCTGCTGCGAACCATACACCTAAGGGACCTGCCCAAATTGCCCGAATTCCCGGAGTCGTTGCGGCTGCCTGAGGACGTTGTTGAACGTTTCAACACGCTCAAGTCGTGGCGCAAGGAGGTGGCTCAAGTGCGAGGCGTCGATTCGGACGTCATTCTGCCCAATGCCACGCTTTGGTTGTTGGCAAAGCAACCTCCAGCTAGCGTCGCCGACCTGCTGAATGTGTCCGGGATAGGTCCCTGGCGTCAGAAGACCTATGGACCGGACATCCTCCAACTCCTAAAGGACTGAACTGGTAGATGAAAATCACATTTTTGGGCGGTGTGGGCACGGTCACAGGATCCATGTACCTGGTCCGCACCAATCGCAAAAGCATCCTCCTGGACTGCGGACTCTATCAGGGCAAGAGAGAGGAATCTTTCCAACGTAATCAGAAGCTACCCTTCGACATACGCCGGTTGGATGCCGTGGTGCTCTCCCACGCACATATCGACCATTCGGGCAACCTTCCGAATCTTGTCAAACAGGGATACTCGGGTCCCATCTATGCCACACAGGCGACGGTCTCACTTTGCGAGTCGATGCTACCTGATTCGGGGCGAATTCACGAGTACGATGTGGAGTACGTTAACCGGCAGCGAGCCAAGAAGGGTCAGCCCCCAGTGGGGCCGCTCTACACGGAGGACGATGCGCTCAGGACGCTGGGCCACTTCGTCGGTACTGGCTATGGACAGACGATCCGACTCGCGCGCGGCGTACGTGTCACTTTCTTTGATGCGGGACACATCCTTGGCTCGGCGATGGTGCTCCTGGAGTCTGTGGAGAATGGCCGTACCGTGCGCCTGCTGTTTTCCGGCGACCTGGGCCAGCCCGGTCTGCCGATCGTGCGCGACCCTGCCCCTATGCCACCGGCCGATGTCCTTCTGTTGGAGAGCACCTACGGCGACCGGTTGCATCCCCCTCTCGACGATATCAAGCGTGATCTTGCGAAGGTGGTGAATGATGTAGCCGCGCGCGGTGGGCGCATCATCATCCCTGCTTTTGCCGTGGGCCGGACGCAGGAGATCGTCTACGATCTGCACCAACTCAGCCATGCCGGTGAGATCCCCGAGTTGCCTATCTACGTCGACAGTCCTCTTGCTGTCAACGTGACTGAGGCCTTTCGCACGCATCCCGACTACTACGACAGCGAGACCCGGGCCTTTATCGCTGAGAGTGGGGCCCGTGACCCGTTCGGCTTCTACCGCCTGCGCTATGTTCGCAGCGTCGAGGAGTCGAAGGCTCTCAACACCGCTCCCAATCCTATGATCATCATCAGCGCCTCAGGTATGGCCGAGGCTGGACGCGTGCAACACCATCTCCTGCACGCGATCGAGGACCCGCGCAATGCTGTCCTGATCGTGGGGTGGCAGGCGCCGTATACGCTGGGGCGACGCATCGCTGACCGCGAGCCGCAAGTGCGGATCTTTGGGGAGCCCTACGAACTCCGCGCCGAAGTGCAGATCTTCTATGGATACAGCGCCCACGCCGACCGCGATGACCTCTTGACCTGGGCTGCAGATGGTGTCGAAAGCGTGCAGACCGTCTTTGTGGTTCACGGCGACGAAAAGCCAGCACAGGCGCTGGCCGAGGGTCTGACCGGTCTCGGCTACAGGCGCGTCGTTGTGCCCAGTCGTGGCGACAAGGCAGAGGTCTAGCGCCAACCGGTGGCCACTTCCCCGAGCGTATGGCGTCTCCTTTTAGAGCCGCATCCCAGGCCGGGCGCGCTCAACATGGCCATCGATGAGACGATTCTCCGCGCCGTGGTCGCGGGCCAGAGCCCTCCGACGTTGCGTCTCTATGGATGGTCGCCGACTACGCTGACGTTGGGACGGGGCCAGCCGTGCGCCGATGCCGATGTGGGTGCACTGGAGCGGGACGGCGTCGACCTGGTGCGTAGAATGACCGGCGGCACCGCGGTGCTCAACCGGGACGAATTGACCTACACCATCGCTGTGGCTGACAGCGATCCTCGTCTGGCGGGTACGATCGCGGAGAGTTACCGTGCGGCTGGTGTGGCACTGGTCTCTGCGTTGGCGCGTCTCGGGCTGATGACTGCCGAGATCAGACCTCGGGATAGGGGTGGGGCTTACAGCTCATCGCGTGGTCGAACCCCCGTCTGTTTCGAGATTCCCTCGGACTACGAGGTCACGGTCGGTGGGCGCAAGCTCGTTGGCAGCGCTCAGATGCGTGTACGCGGTGGCGTTCTCCAGCACGGCTCTTTGCCGCTGAGGGGCGACATCGGAGCCATCAGCGCTTATCTGACAGAGAGGCCGGATCCCGAACGCATCCGGTCATTCGCGATCACGCTCCAGGAAGCCCTCGGCCGCACGGTGGGCTGGACTGAAGCGGCCGTGGCACTTGTTGCAGCATTCCGGGACATACTCGCCCTTAGCCTGATCGAGAGCCCTCTTTCGCGCGACGAGCGCGTGCAGGCTGAGAGGCTCCTGGTGACCAAGTACGGCGATCCTGGCTGGACCTGCCGGTTATAGGATCACGCGTCGTCCTCTCTGGAGAGTTTCCTCCCAAGTTCGAATCAACCTATTGACATACCATTAGACATGTTGTATACTACTTTGTAAGTAAAGCTTACTATCTAAGCGCACCGTTACCATCCATCGCACCAGATCCCAGCACGCCTGCCATCCTGTTCTGGCTGAGGCCCTGTGAAGAAGAAAGTCACCCACGAGCAGACCCGTGTGCTCAACCGTCAGTTGGTGACGAAGACCATCTACGATGCTGGTGAGATCAGCCGCGCCGAGGTTGCCCGGGTCACGCGACTCACGCGCCCTACTGTCTCGGATCTTGTTGCAGAGTTGATGTCCCAGCGACTGGTGGTCGAGGTTGGCTATGCGCCATCGACAGGTGGAAAGCGCCCGATGCTGCTGCGGATCGACGCAGATGCCCAGAACACCATCAGCATCGACCTGTCTCGCAAGGACTTCTGCGGAGCCGTGCTTGATCTACGTGGCGAGGTCCAACATCGTGAATACCGTCGCTGGCGGAACGACAGGCCAAGTCTGGATCTCATCTTTGAGCTTGTGGATTCGCTGGTTGCTGCGGCTGACCGGCCTCTCCTAGGGATCGGCGTGGGAACACCCGGGTTGATCGATGCAGCGCACGGCGTGGTCGTGGCTGCAGTGAATCAGGAGTGGACCAACGTACCGTTGCGCCAGCTCCTCGAAGAGCGCTATGGAGTTCCGGCTTACGTTGCCAACGACTGCCAGGCTGCCGCGCTGGGTGAATTCACGTTCGGCAACGTGAATGGTGTTCAGGACTTGGTGGTCATCAGCGTGGGATGGGGCATCGGTGCCGGAATCGTGGTCAATGGGCAGCTGCTGCATGGCACTCCCTTCGGGGCGGGTGAGATCGGCCACATTGTGGTGGCTGAGAATGGCGAGCGCTGTAGCTGTGGGGGCTTTGGGTGCCTGGAGACAGTGTCCAGTTCTCAGGCCATTGTCAGGCAGGTCCACGCCCTTCTGGCGCGCCGCGGTGATCCTCGAGTTATTTCGCCTGAGCAGGTCAGCTTCGATCGCGTCTGTGAGCTGTTCCATGAAGGCGATGCGGAGGTCCGCGAAGTAGTCAGGGCTGCGGGCCGCGGCCTCGGGACTGTTGCCGCCTACCTGGTCGGGGTTCTGGGGATCTACCACCTGCGCTTTGCTGGGCAGGTGACTGCCATCGGGCCGTTTCTACTGGAAGCGGTTCGGGAGGAGATGGTCAGATTGCTGTTGCCTGCGCTCGCCGACGAAGCGCAACTGGAATTCGCCACTCTTGGCAGCGACATCGTGTTGAAGGGTGCCTCGGCACTTGTTCTACATCACGAGCTGGGGGTTCTGTAGCCCTGGGCTATGGGGATTGCGAGGGGATGTCAGTCGTCGTAGGGTTGGATCGCATGGCCAGCGAGGGGGCAAGCAAGCTCGCTGCGTGCCGTCTGGGGCTCGTAACCCATGGGGCAGCGGTGAACGCCGAGTTGCGCGATGCCGTCGAGGTCCTCCTCGGAGCGGGCTTTCATCTGAGGGCCCTGTTCAGCCCGGAGCACGGCCTGAGCGGCGTGATTGCAGATGGCGCCGCCGTCGCCGATGGGACTGACGCGCGGTCGGGTCTGCCGGTTTACAGCCTCTACGGAGAGACTGTGCAGCCCTCTGTTGCAGCACTTGCTGATGTCGATGCCCTGCTCTTTGACATGCAGGATGTAGGTGTGCGTTTCTACACATTCACGAGCACGTTGTACTATGTCCTTCGGGGCGCTGCTGAAGCAGGGATTCCTGTCATCGTACTGGATCGCCCCAACCCCCTTGGCGGGGTGACCCTCGAGGGACCAGTTCTGGACCCTGCCTTTCTGTCTTTCGTGGGCATTGTGCCCATTCCTGTGCGCTATGGCCTGACCATCGGCGAGTTGGCCCGCACTATGAACGTGACCGTCGGCGCGGATCTTACCGTCGTGCCGCTGGCAGGCTGGCGCCGGGAGATGGCATTTGATGGTACCGGCCTTCAGTGGGTGCCGACATCGCCGGCGATGCCGCATCTCTCTACGGTTTTCCTCTACCCAGGCATGTGCTTCCTCGAGGGGACAAACCTGTCTGAGGGGCGGGGCACGCCGCTGCCCTTCGAGATCTTCGGTGCGCCGTGGATCGACGGGTATGAACTGGCAGCGAAGCTCA
>JAKJAE010000189.1:5641-5926 GCA_022707665.1 Chloroflexota bacterium | reverse complement strand
CACGGCGTACGGAAGCCACTGAGCTTGGCGAACTGGCGCGGCCAGACGCCGTTACGGCCCAGCGTGAACGCCTCACGGGTAGCGCTGAGCATCGAACTGGTGATCGTGGTCAGCGTTGCGACAATGCCTCCAATGGCCAGCAGGGGCACGCCCCAGGTTGGCAGGAAGTGCTGGACGGCGTCGGTAAGCGCCGTCTCCGACCCCGCCAGTTCCTGCCACGGCACCGTGCCCAATGTCACAAACACGACTGCCATATTGATAAGCATCACCAGCGTGAGGCTGATG
>JAKJAE010000189.1:291-5631 GCA_022707665.1 Chloroflexota bacterium | reverse complement strand
CTGCATAATCCGCGCGAAGTTGGTACCCAAGTTCCCGTGCACGAGCAGCGTGCCGTCCGGGACGAAGGTCGCCCACCGGAACCCGTAGGGCGAGGTCAACCCCGTGACAACGTAGACGACAAGGATCCCCAGCAGGCCGATGCCCAGGATGACCTGGGCGTTCCCCACGCCGGCTACTCCCAGAAGGTTGAGGCTTGTGAACACCGCGATCACAATTACGGCCGTGAGCACGATGGGTATCGCAGGGAAGAACACCTGCAGTGAGTAGGCAAAACCCACGGCGGACAGGGCAGCATAGAAGGTGCTCGACAGGCAGTCCATCGACCCGACGAGATATGAGAGGATGCCGTTCCCGAAGGCCTCCTTCACATAGGTCATCGCGCCACCTGTTTCGGGATAAGTAGTCGCCAATTCGCAATAGTTCAGGGCGATGCTGTAGCTCAACAGCCCGCCCAACAAGAAGACCAGGACCGTGGCAGGCCCGGCAATTCCGGCGACATGCCCGGTCAGCACGAAGATCTCGCCGCCGATACAGCCGGCCGTCCCCAGCATGACGATCTGGGCGAGGCTGAGCTGACGCTTCAGCTTGCGCTTACTCATTTCCGATGCCCTCCTCAGGCTAAGTTGGCTACAGGGATATCACCGCACGTCCCCATAGCGCGTGTAGCACTGCTTGAGCTGCATCCCACGCAGTATTCTCGATGGCGAGACCCACCCTATGTATCTTGGGCTCGTCCAACCTGACGCTGACAACGCCTCCACGGCGCGGTAGTCATCAACGCGCACATGGGGCCACGTGTGTATCACGCGCCCATCCCCTACGGATAGCCCGATGTGACCCCAATCGTGCCACTCCCCATCGACGAGCCCCCCACAGTCATAGCAAATGTACGCTCCCACGGGAGGGATACTACCATCATCCTGCGCTTCGTAGGCATCAGCGGCTTCCTTTGCGGATGTCCCCAGTCCATCCAAATCGATGTCGTTGCCCAACTCGTAGGCATCCTCGACAAACGCATAGCACCGCAGGGCGTAATCGGCTGATCCGACACGTGCAAGCGCCCACCCTACGGCGCCCTGCGCATACTCGTCCTCAGTTAGCTCCACCCATTCCTCCTCACGGTGGTCTCCCCATGGCGAAGCCCCGAGCACGCTCCGCTCGGGGCCTCAAACGCGACGCAACATTCTCTGTCCGGCGTTATGTTATTCGATCTTCCCCCCACACTCAGGGCAGAACTTGGCTGTGGGCGGTATTTTGGCCTCGCAATGAGGACACCGGAACTCCCCCTTGAGCTTGGCGCCACACTCAGGACAAAACTTGGCATTGGCATCCAATGGAGCCTCACAGTTGGGGCACGTAGCCCGGATCGTCTGCCGCCAGTTCTCCTTGCCCAGCTTCTTGTCCTCTTCGGCCATCGCCGCGTGCGCCCACGCCTCCTCGACGCTGCGACTGGCCTGGGCTGCGGACATCTCGACGCCCATATCCGGGGCGCAGTCCTTGCACAGCCCTCGCCGCTCGTTCCAGCAGCTCTTTCGGCAGACCCATGACGAGCATCGTGGGCACTGGACAAACTGCGGCTTGAGCGATTTGACTGCATCGGTGAAGGCCTCGTCGTGCGCGCGCTGCCAACCTGCCGAACGCACGCGCTCGCCCACATCCGCTGCCGCACCGAAGATGCCTCCGAACAGGCTGCTTGCGGTGTCAAGCACCGATGACGCCGTGCCGACGGCCCACGCCTTGAACGGAGTGCGGTACCCTGACCCGCAACGATTGCAGTGGAACTCAAACTGGAAGCCACGATCGGTGCTCAGATCGCTGTAGTTGCTGACGAACTCGATCTCCTCAGTCATGGCAGTGACTATGAACCCCCATCTTGATCACAGGTTGTGCGGTACCCAGGACAGATACAGGAGCACGTCCAGACTTGCATGCCCGCGCCATCATTCTACACCCATTCCGCACACACGGCTAGCCGGACCTGCTCTATGGTCCGCTCACCGCGCGCTCGCCGGCGCTCCAGGAACGCACGCGCGGCTACTTCCTCAGCGCGCGATACAACGGCACTCTCGTTCATCCGCGCGAACCGCCCTTTCCCGGCAAGCTGCCAGATCAACCGGTCCTGCTCACCGTCGGACTCGTAGACGCTGTTCACCCATCGCTGCAGCTTGAAGTCCGCCCCGCGCGTCACGCGCAGAAAGACCTTGAGGGTGACGGCACGCAAGTGATCTGGAACGATGCCATTCTCGTCACAGAGCTGCGCCTGCGCCTCGACGAGCGTATCGGCGTGGAGATTGGAGGCGATCAGGTGTCCCCGACCAGCGAGCTCGAAGAACGCTCGCGCCTGGTCGTCCCAGAGGTAGGCATAGTACCACCCTTGCCCGATCTCGTGGGCCAGGTAGCACGCCTGTCCAAACGCGGTATCGGCCAGACCCTCCCGCAGCGTCACCGGACCCTCGATCGGACGCAACGCGACATCTGGAGGCAGCAGGTTGAGTAGCGCCACCATCACAGCGGTCTTGCCGGCGCCGCCCGGGCGCGCTCCAACCAGCAACGAACTACCACGGCGCATCACTGCCGCCAGGTAGCCCGCCAGAGGCAGATTCACAGTACCGGCTTCAAGCAGGTCGACCAGCGACAACAGCCGTCCGCCGCGTTGGTTGCAGTCAGCAAGCGTGCGAAGATGGCCTGCAATGCGTGGGTCGTCGCCGCCCTGGTGTGAGCTCGCAGGAACGATCACACAGCTCCTCGCTGGTACCCGGGCTGCGACTGAACGGTCTCGATCATAGCGACGATGTTCTCGACCGGCACATCGCCCTCAACGGCATGGGCTGGCGCGAAGATGTAGTTGCCGTGTGCACCCGTGGCCAGGAGACGCTGGGTCTCCGCCACCACATCGTCCACGGTCCCATACGGCAGCGTCCGTTGTGTCGACATGCCTCCGTGAAACGTCAACCGGCCGCAATACTGCGCCATCAAGCCGTAGACGTCCATCACTTCCGGCTGGAACGGATTGAAGCAGTCCAACCCGATCGCGATCAGGTCGTCGAAAAGCTCGTCTACGTCACCACAGGAGTGGATGAAGACCGCCTTTCCCGCATCCTTGACGGCAGCGTACATGCGCCGCAGCGGAGGATAGATGAACTCGTGCCAGAGCCTGGGACCCATCTGCAATCCGTGTTGCTGTCCCCAGTCGTCGCCGAAGTAGACCGCATCGATGTCATACGTGACGGCCTTGCGCACCTGCGCGATGTTCCAGTCCGCGATAGACTCGAGAAGCGTGTGAACGAAACCGGGATTGTCGTAGAAATCCATCATCAGATCGGCCATGCCGCGCATCGTCCAGGCACGCTCATACAGGCTGAAGCCAATGCTGAAGATCCGGTAACGATCGACCTGGCGCCCCAACTGATCCTCAATTCCACCGAAGAAAACGTCGCCCTTTGGATCTGGAAATGCATAGCCGCGTACCGTAGGTTCCGGCAACACCTGGCCTACGACGACGCCGATGTCCTTGTCGATCCGGCGGTCCCAGACAACGCCGAAGACGTCCTGCACGTGATCATTCCCGAGATCGGTGAAGAATCCCACCCCACTGCCGACGCCACCCAGATGGTTATCGAGCACGTCCTCGAGCTGACGCGGAGCGTAGTAGGCACGCAGCTTCTCCTCGGCCTCAACCGTGAAGCCCATCGACCAGGGCACGTAGGCTGGAGTCTCTCCGGCTAACGCAGCAAGGATGACATCGCGCTTTGTCATAGCACCTCCGGGTTCTGATGCAGGGGCACGGTGAGCGCCGGACACGGGCGGGCACCCGCGGAGCGTTCATCACGGCTACCAATAGTGATAAACGTGCTCCCGGATGTGCCTCTCGTAGACGGCCTGGACCTGGGCCATCGTCTCATTGGGAAGCGGCGGCAGATCGGCAGCCGCAGCGTTGTCCTGCTCCTGTGCAGGCCGCTTGGCCCCCGGGATGGTGCACGTCACCGCATGCGCCATCAGAATCCACCGCAGCGCGAACTGCGCCATCGTAGTTCCCGGCGGGCACAGGGGTCGGAGGTGCTCCACGGCAGCCAGACCCACGTCATAGGGAACACCAGCAAACGTCTCCCCCCGATCGAACGCTTTGCCCTCACGGTTGAAGTGGCGATGATCATCGGAAGCAAAAGCCGTCGAGGCCTTCATCTTGCCCGTCAACAGACCTGAGGCCAACGGCACCCGTGCCAGGATGCCCACCTGCCTGCGTTGCGCCTCGCCAAAGAACAGCTCTGCCGGGCGCTGCCGGAACATGTTGTAGATGATCTGCACCGTCTGAACGTTGGGGTACGTGATCGCCTTGAGGGCCTCTTCCACTTTCTCGACACTCACCCCATAGTTGCGGATCTTTCCTGCTGCGACCAGATCGTCGAGGATGCCAAAGACTTCAGGCCGGTAGTAGACCTCCGTTGGGGGACAGTGAAGCTGGACCAGATCGAGCGCCTCCGTCTCAAGGTTGGCCAGACACTGCTCGACATAGGCAGTGAGGTTCTCGCGGTTGTAGCTATCGGCCGTGTGCGGTGAGGACCTCCGCCCGATCTTCGTGGCGATAACGATCTTTTCCCGTCGTTCACGGCGCAGCTGCGCCAACAGCCGCTCGCTCCGACCATTGCCATAGACATCCGCAGTGTCGAAGAAGTTAACACCGAGATCCACCGCTGTATGCAGCGCGGCGATGGATTCGTGGTCGGTGACCGCTCCCCAGCTTCCGCCGATCGCCCACGCACCGAAACTCACAGTGGAGACTGCCCAACCCGTACGCCCTAACTGACGGTACTGCATCATTCCCTCCTGTCTTCATGATCCGCTTGCATGATCCGCGGTTGTCCTCTGCGGAAAAGCTTACTCAGCCCGGCGCCGGAGACAAGGGGGCGCTGATCGCGGAATGCTCCCCCTGCGACGATCCACGCACTGAGCGCCAGAAGGGTGCCCGCCACATAGAACGACCAGCCAGGCACCTCCTGCCAGAGGGCGAAGGCCAACAGCCCGGCAAAGATGAACTGGCCCATGTTCACGATGCTGACGATCTGCCCACGAAACACGCGCATCGCACGGTTCAAAAGCGAATGCCCGATGACCGTCGGTACAATCCCAAGCCCGAGGATCAGTGCCACCTCTCGCGCGTCATAGGGCTGGATTGGATTCACGAAGAAGAGCGCCACAACCATACACGCCACGGCTGCCATGCTGTACAACGGGACCAGGTAGAGCCATACGGTCGGGAAGGACCGATTCCGCCGTCCCAGCGCCATGTAAAAGGCATAGAACAGCATCGATCCGAAGCTGATCAGATCGCCCGCGAAGTA
>JAKJAE010000189.1:0-230 GCA_022707665.1 Chloroflexota bacterium | reverse complement strand
CCCCGCCGAGCGCGATCGCAGTCGCCACAGTCTCCCGACGCGTCAGGGGCTCGTGGGCAAGCCAGAACAGAAAGAAGGGCATCGCCAATGGGACCAGGTTGACGATCAGGCTTGCGTTCGCCGTCGGCGTCATACGAGCTCCGACAACCCAGGACATGAAGTGGATCGCCAACATGAGCCCCGGCACGATGGAAGCATGAAAGTGGGCCCGGGTGTAGGCACCCCGGTGT
>JAKJAE010000188.1 GCA_022707665.1 Chloroflexota bacterium | reverse complement strand
GAGTGTAGCCCCGGACGGAGGCAACCATCGCCCGTGTCGCTTCCGAAACCTGCTCCGGCGTGCCATCGCGCAAGAGCAGCAGGCTGAGGTTGCCCTTTGAGCAGACACCTGGATCGAGCGCGCGCCGCGACTCCGCCAGATCGTTGTCACCCTCCGGCGGCGGCGCGACCGTCTCGACAACATCCGGAGCAAACCGGTTGAACCGTCCGGTAGCGATCAGATGCCGCGTCAACCCGCAGTTGTGGTACCAGAACAGGCCGCCACGCGCATGGACGAAGGCTGAGAAGGCCTCCAGATAGGGCAGGTCCAGACGGTCGAAGTCCCTCGGCGAGGTCATCTCCAGGCCCGAACATGACTCGCTCATGAAGTCGATCCCTTCCGCCATCGCGATCTCAAAGACGAAGCACGCCGCGCGGTAGATCGCGTCCATTCCGCGGTGGAACGCCTCGCGGTAGTCGATCTCGTGGAAGATGAGGTTGCGCTGGCTCACCTGATAGCCCATCCACGTGACATGCGGGTGGCCGATGACAATCACGCCGTCCTCTCCAACCCGCTCACGCCAGGTACGGAAATACGCACGGATCGCCTCCTCGCGCTCGCTAACGGCATCTGCCACCGCGACGAGACGCCCATAGTCATCCTCGGTCTTGACCGGGAACCCCTCGTCGTCGCCCCACACGCCCAGCCGGCGCGAAACGCGCCGTAGCCAGGGGCCGTCGGGGGTTGCCATCGCCATCACGATCCAATCGGCATCGGATTGGTCGGGGTCTTCGACCCAGGGAAAGATCAGATCGTGGCAAGCGGTCATGAACATCGGCTCGTAGTCGAGTGCGCGGGCTAGCCGCACCTCGTCATCGATTGGGTCGCCGGTCACAGGCAGACCGAGATGCGCCAGCGTGGCACGTACCACGTCCGTGTGCGGCAGGAAAGGCGAGACCACGGGCCGGACACCCGGCACGCGACGAACGTAGTCGAGAAACTGTTGACGTGGCGACAAGCTCACGCCCGCCTCCCTGAATCGGAATCAGAACCCACCGGCCACGTCTAGCGCTAAAATCGATCCACGCCCCCTCATACGTTCGCGGCGGATCAGTGATCCGCCGCGGAGCGTTTGCACACGAGCCTGGCCCAGGCCGTTGCCGATCCGCGAGTTGATCAGGCAGTTGGGTTGGTACTTCTTGACAAGCTGGTAGAGCTCGGCCCCCTGTTCGGGTGAGATCGTCAGCGGTGTGTCAAACCCGATCAGGCAGAGCTCGCCGATCACATCTCGCCTGAAGGGCGTGCGCTCGCCCTTCCACTCACCCCCCAGGAGCGCATACAGCCCCCAGTGGACCATCATCCAGAACTTCGCCTGCCTGAACCATTCCCTGCTATCCAAGACTACCCCCTTTCGACCGTGCCCCATCACTTCAGAATCAGTTCATCCACTGACCGCTTGGGTACGTGGTGGACCTGCTGTTCGTCTCGCCAGTATTTGATGCTTCCATCCTCGCCCACCGGGTCGATGACGACGGTCTCGACCGGCTTCCCCAGCGCCAGCACCAGCAGGATCTCATAGCGCTCGGGAATCGACAGCAACTCGCGCAGCTTTGGCCGGTCGACGGAGCCCAGCATGCAGCCGCCGAACCCCGCATCGACCGCACCCAGCATCATGCTCTGGGCCATGATGCCCTCATCGACGGCGAAGCTGTTGCTCAACTCAGTGTCGCCCAGGATCACGATGTAGGCAGCTGGACGCTCACCCTCCGCAGGCCCCTTCCAGTCTGGTAAGTAACCCGCCCACGCCAACAGCGGAAACACCTGCGCGCACATCTCAGCGTCGTTGACCAGCCGGAACTTGAGCGGCTGCTTGTTCGAGGCCGACGGGGACAGACGCGCCAGTCCCACAAGCTTCCGCAGAGTCTCCATCGGCACCGGCACACTCTCGTCGAACCGGCGGTAACTCCGGCTCTTCGCGATCAGGTCCTTCAACATAGGGTCCTCCCTGCCTTACACGAGACCACCTCAGTAATGAGCGGCGAGGCACCGGCAAGACGATCGGAGCCCTGATCCTCGCCGCTCTCGATCCACTGTCGCTACGCCTTCAGGCTACTGAACTGCGGCAGATACGCCGCGTTCTGCGCCAGCATCTCGTTCACCATCTGCTTGATCTCCGCCAGCGACAGCATCGCTGCCGTAAGCGGATCGTAAGCAACCGACTGGAAGACAAGCGTTGGGTCACCCGTGAGCGCGGCCTCGACCGCCATCTCCTCGGAGGCCACCGTGATCTGGTTCAGTGGCGCGACGGCGGGGGGCAGCGCGCCCACGTGGATCGAGTGCAAGCCACCCCGGTCGGCGTACACCGGCACCTCGACGCAAGCGCCCTCGGGCAGGTTTGTGATCAGCCCGGTGTTGGGCACGTTGCCGTTGAACTTGAACGGCTCACCCCCCTGCAGTGCGTTGATAATGTAAGCGGCATACTCGTGACCACGCTTGAGATCCAGCGCATTGGGATCGTCCAGCCAGGCGATGATCGAGTCCTTCCACGTGTCGCCACGCTTGCGGTACTCATCCAGGATGTAGGCATAGACACCCGGATTCCACCCTGTACCGTGCGTGCAATACCTCTCGATCAGATCAGGCCGTTTGCGGAACCACCAGTTGTACTCCGAGTTGTGGCCGCTCGACTCGGTGATGTAGTAGCCGAAGTGCAGGAACATCTCATTCCGAACCTGCTCCTCGTTGTAGATCTCCTCGTTCTCCTCGACCGCCTTGCGGATCAGGGGATAGGCATCCTTGCCGTTCCACTTGTAGTCGAGATACCAGGCCATATGGTTGATGCCGGCGCACGTGTACGTGATCTCCTCATACGGGGCGCCGATCCACTTCGCCAGCATCATCGCAGTGCCCTGGACGCTGTGGCAGAGTCCCGTCAACTGGATGGAGGACTCGCGCTGCATCGCCCGACAGAGCATGGCCATCGGGTTGGTGTAGTTCAGCAACGTCGCGTCGGGGCAGGCCTTCTCCATATCCTTCACGATCCCGAGCATCACGGGAATCGTGCGCAGGGCACGGAAGATGCCCGACACACCGCGCGTGTCACCGACGTTGATATCGATGCCATACTTCTTGGGGATCAGGACATCGTGCTGCCAGACGTCCACGCTACCGGCAAGAATCGTGCACAACACAGCGTCCGCACCGTTCAAGGCCTCGACCCGGTCCATTGTCGCCTCGACTCTGGCGGGATAGCCACCCTGGTCGACGATCCGCTGCACCGCGCGGCGCGAGAACTCCAGTCGCTCCGCATCAACATCCATCAGGGACAGCGTAGCGTCTTCGAGGAGAGGGAAAGTCAGGATATCCCGCACCAGGCCACGGGTGAAACCAAAACTACCGGCACCGATGAAAGCGATCTTGGTCATACAGCCTCCGTTAGGTCACGGTCTTGGGATGCTCCGGAGTGTAGGCGCAAAGGCCCGATCGGCAAGTAAGGGCCAGATTCGCCGGCTTTGCACCGCTGGACGAGACTTGTATAATGCCTTCCTGTACATCCCTATTCGTAGCCAAGGAGCGCATCAATGGACTTCGGCAAGGCATTCACATTCGCGTTCGAGGACCCTGACTGGCTGAAGAAAATCCTTATCAACGGCCTGATCGGCCTCATCCCGTTCGTTGGCCAGATCTACTTGATGGGCTGGGGGCTCGAGGTAGCCCGTCGTATCGCGACGGGCGGCCCCGCGGTCCTTCCGGATGTCGACTTTGGCACCTACTTGGGCCACGGATTCAGAGCCTTCCTGGTCAGCCTCGTCTGGACGGCCCCCATCTGGCTAGTCTCGATCGTCTTCGCCATCGTTGCCTCTCTAGCCGCCAATGCTGATCCCGACGTGGCGAATGCAGTGGGGCTGGTCGGAGGGATCTGCGTCGGCACTGTCGGGCTGGTCTTCGGCATCGCCCTCGGCGTCCTTCTCCCCGTTGCGATGACGCGGGCCACGGTCTTTGGTAGCGCCCGCGAGGGGCTGGCCTTCGGCGCGATCTGGAAGTTGTTCACCGCCGCCCCTGGACCCTGGCTGCTGGTCCTGGTGGGCAATGTCGTCGCAGGAATGGCAGCCTCGCTGATCGGCAGCCTGGCCTGCGGGGTTGGCATCATCTTCACGATGACGCTCTACCAGGCCGTGATGGGCCATTTCTACGGACAGGCCTATACCACAGCGGGCGCCCGCGCGTAGACTGCGTGCTGCTGGTTCCGGAAATGCAACCGGGCGCGGAGATGATCTCCGCGCCCGGTCTTCAGTCTGTCAGGAATTCGCCTACCAGGCGTACGCCTCAGGCGCAGGACCGCCAGGACCGGGGAAGATCGTGTCCAGGCGCGCCAGCACCTCGTCCGACAATACGATCTCCAGAGATCGCAGCGAACCATCGAGTTGCTCCATCGTGCGCGGGCCGATGATAGGTGCCGTCACGACCGGGTTCTTCAGAAGCCATGCCAGAGCCACATCCGCGGGCTCCTCACCGAGCTCTGCACACAGACCCTCATAGGCCTCAAGCTGCGGGCGCTTCTTCTCGACCTGCTCCTGCATCCGCTCCGAAGCACGACGCCCCTCGGTGATCTTCTTCAGTACACCACCCAACAGGCCACCGGCCAGTGGGCTCCAGGGGATCACGCCGAGGCCGTAGTCTGCGGCGGCAGGAAGGACCTCGAGCTCAACCATCCGGGCGTCCAGGTTATACAGGCTCTGCTCGGCAACCAGGCCCATGAAGTTGCGTGCCTGGGCTGCGGCCTGCGCCTTGGCAATATGCCAACCGGCGAAGTTGCTGCTGCCCACGTAGATGACCTTGCCCTCGCGCACCAGTTGCTCCATCGCCTGCCAGATCTCCTCCCAGGGCGTCGTCCGCTCGATGTGGTGCATCTGGTAGAGATCGATGTGGTCGGTCTGCATCCGGCGCAGACTATCCTCGGCCGCCTGGCGGATATGGAAAGCCGAGAGCCCACGGTCATTGGGACCATCGCCCATCCGGTTGTACACCTTGGTTGCCAATACGATCTTCTCGCGCCGCCCACCCTTGGCAAGCCAATTCCCGATGATCGTCTCGGTCAAGCCTCGACCCCCATACACGTTCGCTGTGTCGAAGAAGTTGATCCCCAGCTCCAGCGCGCGGTCCATGATCGCGTGGCTGTCCTCCTCGGTGGTCTGCCGACCGAAGTTCATTGTCCCCAGACAGAGCCGGCTTACTGATAGACCCGTACGTCCCAGATTCGTGTACTCCATCGCTTCTCTTACCTCCCGGTGTTATGACAACGTTAGTTCAGTTGCACTGACCCGATGGGCCACTGATGCCCAAAAAGTCAACATACATATTATAAACGACACTCGCTTTTTTATCAAGTCGCGATGCATGGGGCGAGCTGTCCAGATCGCCCGCGATGAGGTGCCATACAGCCTGGCAGCCTCGTTGCGTCGCAGGACGCCCTACGGCCTCGTCCGGTCAGGCAAGCCAGCCTCCGCTATGTGCTCCCTAGCTCCACCACCCGCCGCCTGTAGTAGAGGTAATCCGCATACGGCACCTCTGCCGGCACGCCGTGGTCGCACGTCGGAATGTAGCCGCCGCGCGCGCGCATCACGGGGATGATGCGCTCCAGCATAGCATCGATCGCCGCGCGCCCCTGCGCCAGCACGCGTTTATCAATCCCCCCAAAGATCGCCAAATCCGGATACTGCTGCCCCGTCCGCACCACGTCACACCCTGCCGCTACCTCGAACGGGCTCATCACGTCCATACCGATCGCCTCGCGATAGAGCGGAATGACGGGATCCGCGAACCCATCGGTGTCCACCTGGACATAGAGGTGCCGCGTTGGGTCGAGCTGGCGCGCCCTGATGTTGGCGATCAACTGCTGGTAGTAGGGGAACAGGAATTCCTTCATCATCCGCGGCGAGATCAGCGAG
>JAKJAE010000187.1 GCA_022707665.1 Chloroflexota bacterium | reverse complement strand
CCGATCCCTTCCTGACAACGCGAACTACTTGGCGTAGTCCGCCAACCACGCCTCAACCTGATGCAACGCGCCCAACGCATCCTCGATGCTCTTGCGCGCCACCGTCCACGTGAGCGTGGGGATGGGGCGCGACTCCAGACCTTGTGCCACGAAGTCCTGGCAATCCAGATACTGGTCGCGAGTACCGGCCATCACGCCATCCACAGCCCCCCGGTACTCCCCATAGGCCCGCTGGATCACGGCATCGGCCCCGCCCACGGTGAGCGTCGGCAGCCCCGCGAGCGCCTCATAGCGCTCGATGAACACCGGGCACGTCACCAGGTGCTTGTCGATCTGGTAACCCAGGTCGCCCGCGATATCGATGGCCTCGCCCGTCGCCTTCAGGATCTGCCCACCAAGGCCCACGAACGTGGTCGTAGCGGGCATCTCGGCCCCGAGCCGCTCGGCGATCGCGGCCAGCCCCGCAACCCCCTCGGCGACGCTCCAACGCGCATAGCTCCACGAGAGCGGCGCCACCTCGTCGGTAGTCGCCGTGCCCAAGAGGAACGCCTCGCAGTGGTTATACACGTCGCGCCCGCCCTTGAGCAGCGTACTCAGGCCCTCGTTGTAGGTGTCGACGGCCCACGCCAGCAGCTCGCCATCTCCGGCGGCCTCCCATGTGGGCAGCGCGGCGATCTCCTGATAGAGGTCGAAGTAGGCGCGGCAGTTGAGCGGCTCGCCGTTGACGCCCATGTCGATCTGCCCGCCGACCTCGTCCACGCGCGACCTGATCGCAGCGATGCGCGACAGAGCGTCCGCATAAGAGCGCACGGCCACGCTCCTTGCAGCCGGCAGCGCAGGGAGCGACGCCACAGGATCCGCCGGCGCAATCGGGATGGGCGCAGGCGCCGGCAGGCATCCAACGAGAACAGCCGCGACCAGGATCGCGGCTCCCAACAACCGCACAGACCTTACAGTTTGACTCAACGTACGAAACACAGGCACCTCCCATAGATCAAACGTGCATTGACTTCCGGGCGGAAGTGCTGGCGCGCGTGGCATCCGACGGTCGGCTCAGAAAGACTGCACCTCAAAGGGGCGCCGCCCACGACACCCTGCCCGGTGTCGCGGGAGCGCTGATAGTGCTAAACTACACCTTTTCAGGCAGCATAGCAAGAGCCGCCATCAATTTGGTAGGAAACTGGAAGGCGCAGACCCGGCCCCCCCTTAGTGTTTCCCCCCAGCCGTCGGAACGGCTGAGGGGAAAGCAGACGTCGTCTCCCTGAGCCCATCACCCACCCTCACCCCGCGCGCGTTCGTCGACAAGTGGCGCTACGCTGCCAACCTGAAGGAGCGCTCCGCCGCGCAGGAGCACTTCATCGATCTCTGCCGCCTCATCGGCCATCCCACGCCCGCCGACGCGGATCCCACGGGCGAGTGGTTCGCCTTCGAGAAGGGCGCCGCCAAGCAGGAGGGCGGCGAGGGCTGGGCCGACGTCTGGAAGCGTGGGGCCTTCGCCTGGGAGTACAAGGGCCGGCACGCGGACCTTCGCAAGGCCTACGACCAGCTCCTCCAGTACCGCGAGGCGCTCGAGAACCCGCCGCTGCTGATCGTGTCTGACCTGGCCACGATCGAGATCAGCACCAACTTCACCAACACCGTCAAGCAGACCTATACGCTCACGCTCGACGACCTGCTCGACACCGACAAGCGCCGCATCCTCCACGACGCCTTCTTCGACCCGGAGAAGCTGAAGGCGCGCCAGACCCCCGCGCAGGTGACCGAAAGGGCCGCTGGCGAGTTCGCCACGCTCGCCGAGCAGCTCCGCGCCTATGGCGGCGTCACCGACGTCGGCGCCGCCTGGGGAGGCCGGCGAGAGCGCATGTTGTCACGTTGCAGAACCCCTCGCAGGGTGCCGCCGCGTTCCGACGCGCCCCTGCGAGGAGCGGAACCACCGGCGCCGATCGCTCAGCGTCATCATCCCCTTCAGCGCAATCAGCGATTCGAGGGACGCCCCGGCTCACACGACCCTCTACAACCAGAACCCCACCTGGCTCCAGCTCGCGCACAAGGCGCTCGACGATGCGGTCTTCGACGCCTACGGCTGGCCGCACGACCTCGAGGACGAGGAGATCCTGGAGCGGCTGCTCGCGCTCAACCTGGAGCGGGCGGGAGTGACTGACTCGAAGCAAGTCAGGAGGCGACGATGAAAGCGCTGTCCGTACGACAACCGTGGGCGTGGCTGATCGTCAACGGCCACAAGGACATCGAAAACCGCTCGTGGCAGACGAGCTACCGCGGGCCGCTCCTGATCCACGCCGGGCTCAAGGTCGACAGGGAAGACATCGCGTGGCTCAGGAAACAGGCGAAAGAGAGCGGCGTCGACCTACCCGACGTATTCCCCACGGGTGGCATCGTCGGCGTCGTGACGCTCGTCGATTGCGTCACCGAACACCCCTCCGAGTGGTTCGACGGTCCGGTTGGATGGGTGCTGGCCGACCCCGCCGAGATCGAGTTTGTGCGGCCTCTTCGAGGTCGACCTCGAGCTGGAGGGGCCGCGAGATGTAGATGCTGGCTGCCGTCAAGCCCTATGAGCTGGGGAAGCTCTCCTCGGGTCGCGCTGCGCAGTTGGCCGGCGTCACACGGGTCGAGTTCCTCCTCGCGCTCGGGCGGTACCAAGTCTCACCCTTCGCGCTCGACGCCGACGCCCTTGCGGACGATGTCGCCAATGCCTGACCGACTCACCATCTCTAGTACCTCCCCGCCGCTCTACCTACACACCTGACGGCCCACCTTGATCTACTCGCCAGACCTCCGCAAGGTTTCCGAAGGTGCTGTCGTGAAGGGCGGCGGAACCCGCGCGTCAGAACGCGGCGCAAGGTGGGGAAACCTTGTGAAGGGGAGAGGCGCACTGCGGCGACGGCCAAATGCGATACCCTGCAGAGATGCCCTTCCCAGACCTCGTCTATGTGGTATAGTATGTATCAGAATACATATCAGGCCCAGAGAGGTGTGGCAATGCAGAAGATCATTGGCGTGACCGAGCTACAGCGCCGCTTCCGATCGGTCTTTGACGAAGTGGCCAGGGACAGCGTCCCATATGTTCTGAC
Source organism: Chloroflexota bacterium (assembly GCA_022707665.1). GTDB lineage: Bacteria > Chloroflexota > Anaerolineae > B4-G1 > SLSP01 > PWVB01. Next base: position 2,869 of record JAKJAE010000187.1, on the reverse strand, counting down.
GCGCGGGAGTCGACCCGAGGTTGCACTGATCCCCTACGATGATTACTTGCGCTTCCAGGCCCTCCAGGAAAAGGAGGTGCTGGCGCGCTTTGACGCACTCGTCGAGCGAATGGCTGCGCGGAACACGGAGGTCAGCGATGCGGAGGTCGAGGCCGACATCGAGGCTGCCCGTGCCGAGTTGTTCGCTGGGTGACACCCCACCTCGCGGCAATTCCAGCGCTGATCCTGGAGGCACTGATCTGCACTACTCCCCAGCAACGATGCGATGATGCGCGTTGTCCTTGACACGAACGTCCTGGTAGGCGGGTTAATCCGCCCGAATGGTCGCTTGGGGCCGATTCTGCGGCGTCTGCGCGATGGGGATTACACCATCCTCTATGCGGCATCTTCACTCGAGGAGCTGGTGAGCGTACTGATGCGGCCAAGGATTCGCGATAAGTATGGGGTCACCGACGGTGACATCGAAGCTGTCCTGGCCCTGATCCTGGTACGCGGCGAAGTTGTCAGCGTTGAGCGGAGGATCGCGGCGTGCCGCGATCCCAAGGATGACCTTTTCCTGGAAATCGGTGTTGCCGGACACGCAGATGCCATTGTCAGCGGAGATAGGGACCTACTGGTCCTCCATCCGTTCGAGGGGATACCGGTGATAACGCCGGCGGAACTGCTCCAGTGTCTCGATCAGGCAGATGAGTGAGCGTGCCGCCACGGGTTGGGTGGAACACGGCGTCTAGGGGAAGCGCCCAAGTGGGGAATAGCCGCGGACAGCAGGTAGGTCCCACCCTATTCGGACCGGAGCGTCGACAGGGGATCGAGGCATCAGACCGCGACCCCGGCCTCAGCAATGAACGCTTCCAGCACGGGAGCTTCGTCCCCCAGCACGTCGTCACCAAACGTCTCGATGTGGAAGGCAATGGCGGACTTGACGTCCATCAAGGCCTCCTCATACGAATCGCCTTCCCCCACGACCACGCCCTTCAGGCCAATGGGGTAGGCGACGTATCCATCGGCATGCTTCTCAACGATGACTTTGAACTGCTTCACCACAGCCACCTCCACCCCGAGTATAGCCGGGTTTTTGGCACCACCCGACGCGGCTGGGCATCGACGCCAGCGCCATCGCTTTTCACCGTTGGTGAAGCACACCGCCTCTTCCGAAAGGCGCGGATCTTCCTGCGAAAGCGCCGGGGTTACGTATAATGCCGTAGCCGAGCAAGCTGCGCCCGCAACTGCCACATCCTCCTGTATGCTATAGGTATGAGACCAGACAGCCGCGTATCAAGGAGTCCTCAGCGATGGCTATGATGGATGAGCCGCTATCCACGTTGATTGAGCAGTTGCGCGCGCTCCGCGCGCACGCTCCTGCCGGACCTCGAGACACGCTACGGCGTCCGGTATCTGGGCGTCTTCGGGTCCTACGTGCGTGGCGAGCAGTCCGAGCAGAGTGATCTGGACCTCCTCGTCGAGTTCGACGACCGGCCACTGTCGCTCTTCGGGTTCGTACGCCTGGAGAACGAGCTAAGTGACGCCCTCGGCGTCAAGGTTGACCTGGTCGAGCGGCGTGCGCTCAAACCCCACATCGGTCGGCACATCCTTGCCGAGGTGATTGCTGTCACTCAGGAGTCTGATGGCGAGGCCGGCTAGACCACCCCAGTAGGTCCGGCTGTACCACGACCCCGGCTATCTTGCGCCGGGCACTATGCGACTGATCCTCAACTACAGCGCGCCTTTGAGGCTCCCCCGCCCCGGGTGTGCGCCACTTTTCCGCAGGACTGTGCGCTCGCACGGCTGCCGTAGGGCGAAGTCGTACTTCGCCCATCCGGGCGGCGCCTATTCCGAGTGGCGCCGACGCTCGTCCGCCGCGGGCGAACTCCAAGTTCGCCCTACGCAGGGAGCGCCTGCCCAAGTCTGGCCGTGTTTGCCACTAATGATGCGGAAATCTGACGGACACCCCCCCCGCCCCGTTACTCTTGCGCATTTCGATTAGTGGCGTATAATGTAACCAGAGTTACATTATGATCAACTGGATCCTTCTGACCTATAGGCTCCCCTCAGAGCCCTCGGCTCGGCGCGTCTACTTCTGGCGCAAGCTGAAGCGTCTGGGGGCCATCACCGTCTTTGACGCCGTCTGGGTGCTGCCGGATACCCCTCGCACCCACGAGCAATTCCAATGGTTGGCAACCGAGATCCAGGAGATGGGCGGTGAAGCCATGTTCTGGAGGGCCGAAGCGGAGCTTGCCGGCCAGGAGGAGGTTTTGGTGCGCTACTTCCGGATGCAGGTCGAGGACCTCTATCGAGCTCTGCTGGAGCGGATCGAGCAGGGCAGTATCGAGGCTGTCGAAGCGGCTCAGGAATACCAGCGGATCCGCCAGAAAGATCATTTTCAGTCCGAGGTAGGACTATCGGTCCGCGAAAAGCTTCTGGCATCCAGAGAGGACCCAGCATGAAATGGTTGACCTGGGAAGATGTTGGCGTTGATCGAATGGCGTGCGCCTGGTTGATCCGGCGGTTCATCGATCCGCAGGCGGAGTTCCGGTTCGTCCCTGCCGGGCAGAGACCCCTCGAGGATGGCGCCGAACCCTTTGACATCCCCGGCGTGAAGTATTCCCATCACCGTGGTCACTGCACGTATGTCACCTTCCTGAAAGAGCACAACCTCAAGGACCCTGTCCTGCAGCAAATCGGGCATATCGTGGATGAGGCTGATGTCGTTCAGGAAGTTGCTTTGGAGCCAGTGTCTCCGGGGCTGGATGCGATCTGTCGCGGATTGCGCAGGATCAGCCGGAGCGACCACGAGGCGATCGAGCGCGGCTATCTGGTGTATGACGCCCTGTATGCCGAACTTGCTCAGTCCAGCACCGGTGCTTGAGGC